>JBBAUU010000036.1:0-11832 GCA_040398065.1 Opitutales bacterium
CTCCCGTTGAGCCAGGTTCGAAAGCCGAAAAAGGAAAAGCATTATTCGCCGCGAAGACGTGTGCGATGTGCCATAATATTTCCGGACATTTTGGGGCAGGAAATTTTGGACCTGACTTAACGCACATTGCTTCTCGTCGCTCACTCGCTGGTGCCTGGCTCGATAATCGCGATCGCAAAACTCAGTTAGCTTTGGAAGTTCAAACGAAGAATACCGAATCAACGACGCCCGTTGATCCTGCTGTTCTGAAGGCCAACTTAATTAAGTGGATTGGTTCTTCGGGCACCTCTCACGGCATCGATGGTAAGCCTAGCAAAGATGTAAAGCCTGGTAACCGCATGCATTATTATAAAATGTTTAACGTGGTTGGCCTTAACGAAAGCCAACAAAAATTCACCGCCGAAGAACTCGATTGTTTAGCGGAATATCTTTTAATCCTCAAATAATTTAAATCCAATGTCACACGACACCCATCACGCCCCCGTAGCCTCTAAATTGGAACTCGCTCCCGAACGGAGCGATCTCGGCTTAATCCGCCCTGATCGTTCAACGGGTTGGGCCGATTGGCTCACCACGGTAGACCACAAAAAAATTGGTATCATGTATGGTGCCTTTGCGATGTTGTTCTTCTTGGTTGGCGGCGTTGAAGCCTTAGCCATTCGTACGCAGTTAGCTCGTCCAGATAATGATTTCGTGACCGCTCGTATGTATAATCAGCTCTTCACGATGCACGGCACCACGATGATTTTCTTGGGAGTGATGCCTCTGTCTGCAGCCTTCTTTAATTTCTTAGTACCTCTCCAAATCGGCGCACGCGACGTGGCCTTCCCGCGACTCAACGCCTTCTCGCTTTGGACTTTCGTGGCGGGTGCCTTAGTTTTAAACAGCAGTTGGTTGTTTGAGTTCGGACACCTCGCTGGTTGGTTCAAAAATTTCGATTGGTATAAGAGTTTAGTTTATACCGACTTCGCACCAGCGAACGGTTGGTTCAGTTACGCTCCGCTCTCGGGCACGTTTGGTCAGGCTAATGCCGCGCTTCATGCACCGCGTTTCACGGGTGTTGGCACGGACTTCTGGATTATCGGTCTCCAAATTCTCGGCGTCGCTTCCTTGGCTGCTTCGTTCAACTTTATTTGTACTATCATCAATATGCGTGCGAAGGGGATGACGATGATGCGTCTTCCGGTGTTCACCTGGATGACTTTAGTAACCTCTATTTTAATCATCTTAGCTTTCCCTGCGATCACCGTCGCGCTGATTGAATTGATGTTTGATCGTCAGTTCGGTGCTAACTTCTTTAATCCTTCCGCCGGTGGTCAGCCGATTCTCTGGCAACACCTCTTCTGGATTTTCGGTCACCCAGAAGTTTATATTTTAGTCTTACCTGCCATGGGAATTGTTTCTGAAGTTCTCCCAACCTTCTCGGGTAAATCTCTCTTCGGTTATCCGATCATCGTATTCTCTGGTGCCGTCATCGGCTTCCTCGGCTTCGCGGTTTGGAGTCACCACATGTTTACCACGGGCTTGGGTGCGGTGCCGACTGCTGCCTTCGCTTTATTAACGATGGCGATTGCTGTTCCCACTGGTGTTAAAATCTTTAACTGGCTGGGTACACTGTGGGGTGGTCGTATTCGATTCACACCTCCGATGGTACTCTCGTTAGGATTTATCTGGATGTTCATGTGTGGCGGATTTTCGGGCGTGATGCACTCCGCTGCTCCAGCCGATGCGCAACAACAAGATAGCTACTTCGTCATCGCCCACTTCCACTACGTTTTACTCGGTGGCGTTCTTCTCGGATTAATGTCCGGACTTTATTTCTGGTTCCCAAAAATCTTTGGCCGTATGCCCAATGCGACCATTGCTTACATTGCATCAGGTCTTGTTATTCTCGGATTTAATTTAGCGTTCGGCCCGATGCACTATCTCGGTCTAGCGGGTCAACCTCGTCGTACCCACACCTACCACGCAGACAATGGTTGGGAGACATGGAATTATGTAGCGACAATCGGTGCCTTTGTCTTGGGCATCGGAATTTTCTTAGCCTTCGCTAATTTAGTGTGGACGGTCTTTAAGGGCAAAAAATGTTCCAACGATCCTTGGGATGGTCGCACTCTCGAGTGGTCACTGCCTTCGCCTGTACCTGAATATAATTTCGCGCGCAGTCCGATTATCGCTACTCGCGATGCTCACTTCGAAGACAAGCATGGTAGTAAGAAAATTGGATTTGAAAACGACGGCGGTGAGGACGGCGTACACATGCCTTCGCAATCGTGGATGCCCCTCGTTGCAGGCTTTGGTTTCTTAATGATTGGTATAGGTATGCCGCTCATGGCGATGGGAGTTCCTCACGCCGGTTGGGTTATTATTTCAGGACTCAGTGTGATGTTCTTAGGCATCTGGCTCTGGGCTCTCGAAGGTCCAGGTGGTTACATGCTCAAAACTCCTACGAAGACCTCGCCCACTCCTGCGACGGCCAACACTTCATCCTATTAATTTAAACTATCATGTCTCAAGTAGCTGAATCTTCTCACGCCCCCACTTCAACGGGGATTGATCACAAGAAGCTCATCATGTGGCTCTTCTTGGCTTCGGATTGCATGTTCTTCGGAACACTCATTTCGACCCACCTACTTTATCGCAAACTTTATCCAACGGGTTTTACCGATGCAGAAGGCCATCAACGCTTCATCCAAAATCTGTTCAACATCGAGTTAACCTCCTTCTCAACGTTCATTCTGTTAATGTCGTCATTCCTGATGGCCTTAGCGGTTTCGGCGATGCACAAGGGACAGATTAAATCATTTCGTCGTAATGTTCTCGGCGTGATTTTCTTCGGATTAATTTTCTTAGGCTGTCAGGTCTACGAATTCACGCACTTCTTCCACCAAGGTCTCACTATTCAGAACAGCGTCTTTGGTTCCACCTTCTACGTTCTCACCGGTACACACGGTACGCACGTGGCGATTGGCATTCTGTGGTTAATTCTTCTCTACTTCTACAGCTTCACCGGAAAACTCGGTGGCCACGTGGGGGCGCTCGATGTGGAAGTCGCCGGACTTTACTGGCACTTCGTCGACATCGTTTGGATTATCATCTTTACTGCTGTTTACCTTGTTGAATATCTCGGGCCATCGGGCTTCTGGGGTACGGGGCTTCCTTTAACTAAATAATTTTATCTCCATGTCACACGCTGCCACTGATCAAAATTTAGTCACCGAAGAGATTCGTCGTTATCACCACTTCATCACGCTCGCCCTTTGGTTAGCTGCGATTACTGGTGTAGAAATTGTTCTCATTTTCTTGCCGGTTTCCTTGTCGATTATCCTGACCGTGCTTTGCGCGCTCTCGGCGATTAAGTTCTTTGCGGTTATTCTATGGTTCATGCATTTGATTTATGACCATCGCTTGCTGTTTTGGATTTTTGTCACTGGTATGACTCTTGCGTTTGCTACGTTCACGGCGCTTTTGGCGCTCTTTGCCGTTGATCGTGTCGATACCAAATGGTTTAGTTAATCGCTCCACGGAGTGAGGTGGGTTAGGTGGGTTGTCGTTAAAATCCAATAAATGAATATTCCTCTCCATTGGCACACCGAGCCGTTATTACTGCTCTTAATTGTCGGTGTTGTTTGGGGATATGCTCTGCTTATTGGGCCCTATCGTGAGAGTTTCGCACCGCAGCTCACCCGGTACCCCATTAAAAGTAGTACAAGTTTCTATTTCGGTGTTTTCTTCGCCTACATCGCCGTAGGTTCTCCGCTCGATCAAATCGGCGAGAGCTTTTTATTTTCTGCACACATGTTGCAACACATGTTACTTATTTATGTATCAGCCCCGTTGATTATCTTGGGTCTACCGCCCGAACTTACCGATCCTTTTTTGACAAAAAATCCGCGAACCAAAAAAATTCTTGGATTTTTAGTACATCCACTGGTGGCGGGAATTCTTTTCAATCTCAGCTTCTCATTTTGGCACTTCCCTGAACTCTACGAAGCCGCCTTAAGTAATCGAACGATTCACATCGTAGAACACTGGATGATGTTCCTGCCGGCTTTAATCATGGTTTGGCCTCTCGTGTCTCGCTCCAAGGTTTTACCACGACTCGGTGGCGGCGGTGCGATGTTCTACTCGTTTGCCTTAATGATTGCCGACTTACCCATTTGGGCAGCACTCATTTTTGCTGAGCACCCCATTTACGAAACCTATTTATTAGCCCCACGCATTTGTTGGCTCAGTGCTAGTCAGGATATGATTATGGGGGCCGTCATCATGAAAGCCTTTAACGAAATCTTCGCCCTCACCAACATGGGTGTAGCTTTCTACGCTTGGTATCAGCGCGACCGTTAATCAGAATTGTTCGTTTCGTCTTATTAACGGAACAGCAATCGCGAGGATGATTAAATTAGGTACCCAAACTAAAATATCGGGACGCAGGGCGGGAGATTTTACCCAAGCTGCGGCTGAGCTGAGAACATAATAACTGAGGCAAATTCCAAGAGCGATGGCGGCGTTGACGAAGGTTTCGGATCGACCCACACGCATGGCGAGAGGAATGGCTAATAATGCTAACGCAAAAATTGAGAAGGCTGAGGCCAGGTGAGCCATGAGTTGTTTCCGCACCTCCATTTTGCTCTGAGCAATTTCATCGGGAGTAGATTGCGGAGTGACCTTCCATCCTTTGTCCATGGCTTCGAGCAGTTCACTCGTCGTTAGCCAGCGAAGTTTTCTGTCCACAGTTCCGAAGTCTTTGAAAATAGCATCCGCTGGAAATTCCATCACGGAATCAGTAGCCGCAGCAAAGGAAGAGGGTTTAGCGAAGCTAAGTTTTTCGTCCACGCGACTTTCCATTCGCGCTTCTTTAAGTCTGACGCGGAGGAAAATAGATCCATCGGGTTTATCCACGCGTTCAAGTCGTGCTTCCTTAGCTTGAATGGATTGAACTAATTTACCGTTATTATCTAAACGCCAGAGCCAAAAATCTTTTAAGACATCGTCATCGCGCGAACCTGCCCGGATAACCAGACCTTTAAATTGCCGATTGAGTTCACCGGGCGTAATAATCGACGCAGGATTTTCTCGGGCTGATCCGATGAGTAGGCGTTTGTACTCGGTGTTGGCACGCGGTGCTATTTCTAGATTAAGCCAAGCGGCGAGCAGCGTAAAACCGGCTGCTAAAATGAGTGCAGGTTGCGCGATTCGTAATAATTTTATGCCACCTGCCTTCATGGCCGTGATTTCGTTTTGCGAACTCATGCGTCCAAACGCGATGAGGAATCCAGTGAGTACGCCCATCGGCAATGCGTAGGGAATGACTCCAGGGAAAAGTAACCCCACTAGTTCAATGCCTTGCCACGTGCTCACCCGACCTGTGGCCACCGCCCCCACCACTTTTTGTAAGACATTACCTGCCACTAAAATGAAAACAAACGCGCTCGTAGCTACGATAGAGGTAATCGCAGTTTCAATGAGTACGTGGCGATCGAGAATGCGCACGCTCACATCAAACCCGAGAGGGCCCCTAACTCCAAGTCCAAAGGATTGAGATTAACTAAACTAACAGGAACCGAGGGACTTCTGAATGGCTGCTTTCACGAAGGCCGCAAAGAGTGGATGCGCTTTGTGGGGCTTGGACTTAAATTCGGGGTGATACTGTACCCCAATCATGAAGGGGTGATCTTTGACTTCTACGATTTCAACGAGCCCGGTTTGTGGATTGGTACCACCCACTAATAATCCTGCAGCTTCTAATCGTGCGCGGTAGTCATTATTGTATTCGAAGCGATGGCGGTGACGTTCCTGAATGACGGGGGTGCCGTATTCTTTAAGGGAGCGACTTCCCGGAGTGAGCTGGCAGTCGTAAACGCCGAGTCGCATGGTACCGCCTTTACTGGAAATATCTTTCTGTGACTCCATTAAGTGAATCACCGGATCCGGAGTAGCGGGAGAAAACTCAGTGGAGTGTGCCTTCTTTAAACCTAAAACATTCCGCGCAAATTCAATGACCGTGACCTGCATGCCGAGACAAAGTCCGTAGAAAGGAATTTTTCTTTCACGAGCAAATTGTACGGCGATAATTTTTCCTTCGATGCCACGATTACCAAAGCCACCTGGAACGAGAATACCGTCGAGCCCTTCGAGTGAGGCCGTGCCTTGAGTTTCTAAATCTTCGGCGTCCATACGGACAATTTCTACGTGTGCTTCATTAGCAATTCCACCGTGGACGATAGATTCGTAAACGGATTTATAAGCGTCTTGGAGTTCGATATATTTTCCAACCACACCAATACGGACCTTATATTTAGGCTCTTTAATACGACGAATAATTTCGCGCCACGGAGAAAGGTCCATCATGCCGCATTGAATCCCCAGACGCTTAACGAGTACCTCATCGATACGTTGTTCCGCCAACATGACTGGTAGTTCGTAGATGGAGTCAGTGACGTCGCGACATTCAAAAACAGACTCAATGCCAACGTTACAATAGAGAGAAAGTTTTTGACGATTTTCTTCTCCGATGGGTCGATCAGTGCGACAAACTAAAATATCTGGCTGAATACCGATCTCACGAAGCTTAGCGACCGACTGTTGGGAAGGTTTAGTTTTTAATTCACCCGCTGCTTTAATAAAGGGAACCAGTGTGCAGTGCAGGAAGACGACGTTTTCGCGTCCAGCATCGTGTTGGAATTGACGAAGGGCTTCTAAGAAGGGCAGGCCTTCGATGTCGCCGGTGGTTCCGCCAATTTCGGTGATTAATACATCGACACCTGCGCCGCCTTTTAAAATACGGTCTTTAATTTCATTGGTGACGTGGGGAATAACCTGAACCGTTTTTCCGAGGTAGTCGCCGCGACGTTCTTTTTGGATAACCGTTTCGTAGATTTGTCCGGATGATAAACTATTGAGCTTGGATAATTCACCCGAGGTGAAGCGCTCGTAGTGTCCGAGGTCTAAATCGGTTTCTGCACCGTCGTTGAGAACGTAAACTTCACCGTGTTGGTAGGGACTCATCGTTCCCGGATCCACGTTCAGGTAGGGATCGAATTTTTGGATACGGACCTTTAATCCCCGACACTCAAGAAGCGCACCAATCGCCGCCGCCGTCAGTCCCTTCCCGAGGGAGGAAATGACGCCGCCAGTGACAAAAATGTACTTCATTATATAGGTGGGAGAGGGTGGTGAATTTGGTAAAAAGATAAGACCGGCTGGTCCGTTAAACGGTAGGCCGGTCTGGACTTTTGAATGTCATAGCCAACTTTTAGGGAGGCAAGCGGTTTTTAGGAGAAAATGGGCAGGATTGGCCTCCCCCTTATGAGCGAATTTTACAGTTAACTAGGAAAAATCTAATACCCCACTGAAAATAAGCCAAATAGGTGGCTTAATGCTGTAGGTCGATACGATGGTATTTGCACTTGGCATCATCCAATTGCTCTCAACCTTACTACTATGTCAGACAGTTCCTGTTGTAAAAATTGCCAGCCCGCCTCCATCGGCAAAAAAATCATCATGGCTCTTTCGGGTCTGGTCCTCGCGGGCTTTGTGTTTGGACACATGATTGGCAATCTCACGGTCTTCAAGGGAGCTGCCGCCATCAATGAGTACGCCGAATGGCTTCATGCTAATCCTGGATTACTCTGGGTCGCACGCTCGGTTTTAATTGTTAGCGTAATCGCCCACATTTGGTCGGGCGTATTATTGACGATTGAAAATCGTATCGCTCGTGCCGGTGGCCCCGCGGTTGAAGTGACTCGTCGCGCATCGCTCTCCTCACGCACCATGCCCTACTCGGGTGTCATTATTTTAGCCTTCATTATTTTTCACCTCTTACATTTTACGTTCCGAAAAATAGCTTTGGGCGGACAAGAATTTGGACCTGATGTTTATAAAATGATTATCGCAGGATTTTCCCAGCCCGCCGTCGCCATTTTTTATATCGCGAGTATGATCTTACTCTGCCTGCACTTAAGCCACGGTATTAGCAGTGTTTTCCAAACCTTAGGCTTACGCAATGAGCGCTGGCGTGGACGTTTAGATGTCTTGGCCATAATTTATGGCTGGGTTATCGCTCTTGGTTTCATCTCTATTCCTCTCGCCGTTCTTCTCGGCCAACTCAAATAAAGTTAATGAAACTCGACTCTAAAATTCCCGCCGGCCCCTTAGCCGATAAGTGGAATAATCATAAAGCGAAAATGCGCTTAGTGAATCCCGCTAATCGTCGCAAATATCATATCATCGTCGTCGGTTCGGGTTTAGCGGGTTCTGCCGCTGCCGCATCTTTTGCGGAAATGGGTTATGAGGTTTCTTGTTTCTGTTATCAAGACAGCCCGCGTCGTGCTCACTCGATTGCGGCCCAAGGTGGAATCAACGCCGCCAAAAATTATCAGAACGATGGAGACAGTGTTCGCAGATTATTTTTAGATACCATTAAGGGTGGAGATTATCGCGCGCGTGAAGCTAATGTTTATCGTCTCGCTCAAGTATCTACTTCCATCATCGATCAATGCGTGGCCCAAGGTGTACCTTTTGCCCGTGAATACGGCGGTTTATTAGCTAACCGCTCTTTCGGTGGTGCGCAGGTTTCACGTACATTTTATGCCCGTGGTCAAACCGGCCAACAATTATTGCTCGGTGCTTACTCAGCGCTCTCCCGACAAATCGGAGCGGGTACCGTAAAAATGTACACACGACATGAGATGCTCGATTTAGTTTTAGTCGAAGGCCAAGCGAAGGGCATTGTGACGCGCGATTTAGTTACCGGTGAAATCAAAGCTTGGGCCTCTGACGTCGTTGTCCTTTGCACCGGTGGATACGGAAATGTTTTTTACCTCTCCACCAATGCCCAAGGTTGCAATGTCACTGCGACCTTCCGTGCGCACCGCCGCGGTGCGGGTTTTGCTAATCCTTGCTACTCACAAATTCACCCAACCTGTATTCCGGTTCACGGTGAAGATCAGTCGAAACTGACTTTAATGTCCGAATCATTGCGTAATGACGGACGTGTTTGGGTGCCGAAAAATTCAGCTGATTGCACCAAGCCTGCTTCCGAAATTCCCGAAGAGGCCCGTGATTATTTCCTCGAACGTAAATATCCCAGCTACGGAAATTTAGCACCACGCGACATTGCTTCACGTGCAGCGAAAGAAGTTTGCGATGAAGGTCGTGGCGTCGGTCAAGTGGTCGATGGCAAACGCCTCGGAGTTTATTTAGATTTCTCAGCTGCCATTAAACGTCTCGGTGAATCAGCAATTCGTGAGCGTTATGGTAACTTGTTTGATATGTATGAAAATATCACGGGTGAGAATGCCTATCGTCAACCGATGCGTATTTTCCCTGCCGTGCACTACACGATGGGCGGACTTTGGGTAGACTACAATTTACAATCGAACATCCCTGGATTGTTCGTGGGCGGTGAAGCGAACTTCTCTGACCACGGTGCAAATCGCTTAGGTGCATCCGCACTCATGCAAGGGTTAGCCGATGGTTACTTTGTTCTTCCTTACACGGTCACTGATTATCTCGCGGGTGTTGGCTTGAGCGGACGTCCTTCCGTAGACCGACCTGAATTCAAAGCTGTCGTCAAAGAAGTCGAAGAACGTACGCATTGGTTCTTAAACAATAAAGGCACACGCTCGGCTCGTTCCTATCACAAAGAATTAGGAAAAATTGTCTGGGAAAAATGCGGTATGACTCGTGATAAAGCCGGACTCGAAGGCGCGATTCGCGACCTCCAAGCACTCCGTGATGACTTCTGGAAAAATATCAAAGTTGTTGGTGCAGGTAATCAATTAGCCCCTGAACTCGAGCGTGCCGGTCGCGTGGCTGACTTCCTTGATTTCGGAATTATGATGTGCCTCGATGCTTTAACGCGCGAGGAGTCTTGTGGCGGACACTTTAGAACCGAGTACCAAGACGCTGGTGAAGCAAAACGTAATGATGAAGCTTTTGCTCATGCTGCGGTATGGAAATTTATGGGCGAAGGTAAATTGCCCGAACGTCACACCGAGCCTCTCACCTACGAAGAGGTTCAATTCACCACCCGTTCCTACAAATAATTTTATGGTTAAGCCATCCGAACAATCTTCACATGACAGCGAACGCACTTTAGCCCTGCGCTTGCGCGTCTGGCGTCAACTCCGCGGAGGTGACGGACACTTCGAAGAATATTCTCTCGCCGCTGTTCCCGTATCAGCGTCCTTCCTGGAAATGATGGATATGCTCAACGAGCAACTCATCCGCGAAGGTAAAGACACCATCGCTTTCGATCACGACTGTCGCGAAGGTATCTGCGGTATGTGCTCAATGACGATTAATGGTATGCCGCACGGCCCGATTCCTGGCGTCACAACCTGTCAGTTGCACATGCGTAATTTCCGTGATGGTGAAACCATCACCGTCGAACCTTGGCGGGCACGTGCTTTCCCGGTGCTCAAAGACTTAGCGGTAAATCGTTCAGCCTTTGATAAAGTGATTCAAGCGGGTGGATTTATTACGGTGCGCACTGGGTCTGCGACTGAAGCGAACAACACTTTAATTCCTAAGCCGATTGCGGATGAAGCGATGGACGCTGCTGAATGTATCGGTTGTGGGGCCTGCGTCGCTTCGTGTAAGAATGGATCGGCGATGCTTTTCGTCGGCGCAAAAATTAACCACCTTAATATTTTACCTCAAGGCCAGCCCGAGCGTGAACGTCGCACTTTAGCGATGGTAAAGACGATGGATGATGCCGGCTTCGGTAACTGTACTAATTACGGCGAGTGTCAGGCTCACTGTCCGAAGGGCATTACGCTCGATGTAATTGCGAAACTTAATCGCGATTATCTCCGAGCTCGCGTGAAAGAGTTTTTCTCTTCCACGGGCAAAGCGCGTAAGGGCGGAGAGTAATTAGATAAGGTTAGAGAGGCTTTCTTCGAGTCCGCCCACGCGGGCTCGTTTCAGCCATACCCGTTTATATTCGGCAACGAGCTGATCTCTTTCTTGGTTACTGAGCGGCTTATTCTGTGCCCGACGAATTCCGGCGGTGGCACAATCAATGCCTAAAATAATTTCTGACCGCACACATTCATCACCGATGCCTTCGGCTAACTGACGACCTTTTTCTAAAAGATCTAATGAGTCATTTAATTCATTGGGGCTGACATCTTTTAATACTTCGGAGAGATTTTCTTTCGACGTTGTGAGTAGCTCCCAGGTTAAACTCTTATTGCGAATGGATTTTTGAATAGCGGCGTCGAGTCGTCCGATATGTTGGAGCACGGTTGCGGTTAACGACGCATCTTCGTTATTAAGATGACCGAGAATAGCACACGCCTTATCGAAATCGCCTTTTTGATTCGCGGCGAAGCACCAAGCTTGAGCAAGTCCACTCGCCAGAGGGAGCCACTGCGTCGGCCAAGGCTGATGATTACCATTATCACCCCACGATGTAATCAAAACACCCTGGGCCTGATGTTTTATCGCTGCACCGACTGCTTCTACTTGATTGGTCAGTGCATTATCGAGTCGCCCCGTAAAACTTTGCCACGTGCTGGTGCCAGGGGCGATGAGGTAGGATCGACCGAGTTCTTGGAGTCTCTGTGCTTGTTGATTGAAGGGATGGCCAGCGTCGTAACCCCAAATCACGGGCATCGCTAAGACGGGTGCTTCACTCGCGAGATTTAAATCTTCGAGTAAAATATCGCCCCAGAATTGCGGAGTGCGTCCGCGTGCTTCGACCAACTTACAAATTTTCTTAAGATGATTTAAGTAAACAGCGTGCTTACCATTTTTTTCAACGACTCCTTTGCTGAAACCTTGACCAAGTTCCCAGGGTTCATCGCCGCCAATATTTACCTGACG
>JBBAUU010000037.1:0-5764 GCA_040398065.1 Opitutales bacterium
TCCATGAACTCGCAGACGACTTAAACATTGCGAATCCGTCGTGATGCTTAGCCGTGATCACCATATACTTCATACCCGCATCCTTCGCAGTCTTCACCCACGCATCAGCGTCAAACTTGACTGGATTAAATCCCTTAGCATAAGCGCGATACTCAGCGACAGGAATTTTCATTCGATTCATAATCCACTCGGTACCGCCTTTTTTTTGATTATAGCCTTTGTACTCTCCGCCAGGCACAGAATAAACACCCCAGTGGATGAACATTCCAAAACGTGCCTCACGCCACCATGTCATCTTATCCTGCTTCACTTCACC
Source organism: Opitutales bacterium (assembly GCA_040398065.1). Classification (GTDB taxonomy): domain Bacteria; phylum Verrucomicrobiota; class Verrucomicrobiia; order Opitutales; family UBA953; genus UBA953. The sequence goes on from JBBAUU010000037.1 coordinate 317, forward strand.
CTCGGCAGCCTGTGTTGCTATAGCCATAACACACAGGACAAATGGTAGGAAATACTTCATATTGTATATAAACATCTATATTTAAAATATGTTCCCAAAAGTAGAGTCACGACTGCGTCGCGTCGTTCACTACCCCTTGTCACCGTGTCCCCATGCCCTCGTGTCCCCTCAGTGAGCTTCGCTCACTGCCACAACACCGGCTGTGTAATCGCAATATTACGGCGGACTTCTAAGTCGGTCGGATCGGTCGGCAACTTCTTCCAAAGCTCAATGTACTTGGACTCATTGTAAGCCAGACCCGCAAAGAGTAATGCCGGCTGACGTGATGGCCAACCATCCCAAGACATGACATCGGGCTTCTTCGGCCAGCTGGATTTATCCGCTAAATACGGATACAACCATGCGGCTGCTTTCTTGATACTACGGCCTTCTGGTCCTTCGTAGTTCCAAAGATTTTCTTCAGGCGTCGATAAGACCTTACATAAAGCCACCATATTATCTAATTGGAAAATAGAATAGGCATAGGGCTTAGTACGAGCCGTCTCGCGTGGAAAACTTCCATCAGGTGCCATCTGTACATTGACAAAAGACTCCTTAAATTTTGTCCGACATTTAACTAGGGTTTCTTTATCGCCGACAAAATCAGCGAACACAGCAACCTGTAAAAAGTACGCTACGGAGTGATTGTTGTTAGACATACCTTCGTCGATACCATGCTTGTGTGTTAACATCCATGTGTTGAGTTCACCAAACCAAGTACGAAGTGATTTTGCTAACTCGGGATCAAAAGCCTTCGATTTTTCCAAGGCCTTAATCGCAACAGGAATTTCTACTAAATGGAGTCCGTCAATCACACCTGTTTTCGAGCCTGTATGACGACCAGGAATCGCCTGCGTGTAAGCTAAATGCGGATTCATACGCGTCTTCATATCCACGAAAAATACTTTCAATAACTCTGCCGCCTTCACTGCATACTTATCATCACCCGTCACCTTGTAAGCTGCAGCTAAAGCCGCTACGGCATCTTTCGTATTTCGCATCGCCATCCGGTGGGCCACGAAATTATCAGGATTGGTCTGCCCATCACGATTAATGTAAGGCAAGCCATCGGGCTTCGCAGGATCTGGCCACCAGTAATCTCCATTCGAATAAAAATCATTCGGCTTACCTGGCGAATACTTCGCCACGTCCGAGGTGATGGTCAAAGGTACCTGACTCAACGCTGCATCTGCTAATTTCAAAATACGTGCACGGTCATGCTCACCGACATTGATCTCAACCTTACTCGCAACGGTCGTGCTCTGTGCATTACAGGCCACCAAGCCTGACACTGTAATTAAAAATGCTGAACTAATTTGATGCAGAATTTTCATAGAATTATTTTTTAAGGGTTAGGTACTGGGTTTCGAGGTCAGTACTAGACAAACTAAAGACCGCTTGGGTTCCCAATAATTGTGCCTTAATAATGGCTCGTCCATTATAGAGTTGAACCGCACGTGACCCCGTAGATGTACCCTGATTATCAATGAGTTGAGCGTCGCCCAACTTATCGAAGCGCACGAGCGTTGCAGAATCCAGACAAGGCACACCGTTCGCATCGAAAATCTTCGCCTGCAATGTGACCACGCCATCCTTGCGCTCTAGTTCAGTGAGAGCCAACTTCGCAGGCTTACCCCACGCGGCACTTTGATAGCCCACTTTAATTTCATCCGAGATTTTTTCCTTAACGGCTACAGCTTTTACCTGATTAGGACCTTCGTTTAATACTACGTCCCAACGTAAACCCGCTGCCGGATAATCTTGGCTGTTACGTTTCTTAACGCCCATGGATTTTCCATTCACAATCAATTCAACTTCGGAACAATTGGAATAGACTCGAATCTGTTTCGCCTCTCCTGGCTTACCCCAACGGGTCTGCCATTCGTGACCAAATAAACGGATCATCGGTTTATCCGACCAGAAGCTTTGGAAAATATAATAGGACTCCTTAGGAGTTCCATCGCGCTCAATTAAACCCTTTTGATTCATACGCGGAACGGGATTCTCTGGACGTAACGGTGTCGCAAAATCTTTGAAAATCCACTGCGCACTGCCCGTAAGATTAGGCATAGTCTCTTGCTCTTTTAAATGCCAATCAAAGAGATTAGCCATGTAGCTCTCAGACCAATCGCCGTCTTTTGACATACGAACTTTTCCGCCAGTGCTCTTGTAAGCTTTTCCTTTTTCGGCGGTGCCTTGCCCAACATCAATTTTTTCTACCATGGATTCAGGGTCTTCGGAAAAGCGTCGTGCATGGCTGTCACCACCCCACTCAGCGTGGAAGAAACTTTTAACTTTGCTTATCCATTTATTGGTTGAATCTTTATATTCAGTATAACGACCCGAATACCAGCCGGCCCAAATACTCGGCGAATAAACATCCACGATATCACTACAGAAGTCACAACGACGGATAGTCGTTACTCGCGATGGATCCAATTTATGTGAGTTGTCATTCAATACTTTCATGAATGCCCTGATGTTTTCTTGATAAACCTTTTTTTCCTGAGTTTCAAAGTCACCGGGCCAATCATTCTCATTACCTAAACCCCACATAATAATCGATGGGTGATTGTAATGCTGATCAACCATCGCCTTTTGCATATCTAAACATTGTTGTTTGTAGCGTTCGCCGCCCAGACCGCCGCGGCACCATGGAATTTCCTCCCACGCGAGTAATCCTAACTCATCACAAAGTTCTAATACCAAAGGAGCTTGTTGATAGTGACCCAGGCGAATGAAGTTCGCGCCCATATCCTTAATCATCTGCATCGTCTTGCGCACTTCTTCATCAGGCACCGCCGCCGCCACACCGGCATGGTCCTCGTGGTAATGCGTGCCTTTTAATAATAAACGCTCTCCATTTAATTTAAACGGACCATTCTTCACCCACTCAGTCGTGCGGAAACCTAGACGCGATAAAACGGTTTGCTCACCTGCAGCCGACTTAATCGTCACCTTACAATTATAAAGATAAGGTGAACTAGGTGACCACAATTGTACGCCACTGACTGCGAAATTCTGAATCTCTTGCTCACCCGACCAAGGAGCTAGCTTCTTGGTCGCAGTCTGAATCACTTTTCCATCTTTATCCGAAATTTCCACCGCAAGCTCAACTTCGTCCTTCAAAGCGGTCGGATTTCCTAATCGAGCGCGAACTTTAACAGATCCATTAGCGCCACTCACCACAGGCTCAACATGCACGCGCTCTAACGAAATCGCTGGGACATATTTTAAATATACATGGCGATATAATCCGCCGTAACGATTAAAGTCACTGAGGTCGGAAGGAATCGACTCCGCATCGCGCGAGTTATCACAAAGCACGGCTACAGGTACTTCGCCATTGGCACCTTTACGTGTTAAAGATTTTGCCGCTGCATCCGTGATATCAACTTCCCACTGATCATACCCACCCAAGTGCTCACCGACTTTTTGGGTGTAGACAAAAACTTCGGATTTCTGACCGGCACCATCAAAATGTAAAATCGTCCGACCATTCGGATACGGATTATTGATTTTTAATTTTGTGCGATACCAACCAGGACCTTGATAATAACGAACATCGGGATCCACCGAATCGCGTCCATTAAAACAATGAGGCAACGTGACACCATTCCAGGTGACGTTGTCCGATGCCGCCTCGCCACGCCAAACTTCCCAGGCGCTGCCGAGCGATCCCTGATAGTACTCCCAACCTGTCGAGAGACGTTGGGAATTTGTTTCAACCGCTTGGGCCGTACCAAGCAATGCAACCATCATGAGGGCATTAAGCATCGAGCGCATAGTCCCTCCTAATTGACTGGTTTTGAGAAAAAGTAAACCCCAAGCAATGCCTCTTGCCAACCTGCCAACGTGCCCACTTGTCCCCTTGGGAGCTACGCTCCCGCGAAACTTCTCCTACTTTTTGCCGTTATATAATAGTACCATTACCCCATGGAACCGAAAGACCCCTCCAAAGGAAAGCCCAACCCGTTCTATAAGACCGCCTTCGGTTACGTTGAAAGACGTCAATTCCTAGGCCTCCTCGCCGTCACCTTTGGCTGGACCCTCCTCCCCCACGCTTCCGCCCAAGAAAAAAAAGGTAAAGGCGGTAAAGATACTTCCAAGGCTCGCGGCCCAGTTTTCCAAGGTGACTACGTTCTGCCCGAAACTCTTTCCGAGTTCTCAAAACTTTCTCTGATCTTTGGTCGTGCCACCGATAAATCGATTACCGCGAGTCTCGTACCCAACACATCGCTAGAAGCATTCCTTGAAATCGGCACATCCAAAAATAAATACGTACGCAAAACTTCCATCGCACAACTATCATCAGGTAAAGCGACCGAAATCATCATCGATGGTCTTTCTCCTAACACAGAATATTTCTACCGACTGAATTATCGTAAACCTGGTTCAGCTAATTTCACGCAACGCGCAGAATCTCGGTTCGCCACCCAACGTACGCCCGGCTCCTCATTCGTCTTTACGATTCAAGGCGACTCTCACCCCGAACGGCCTCAAGCGAGTCACCCCGATCTTTACTCGCGCACACTCACGACCGCTGCGGCTGATAAGCCCGACTTCCATATCTGCATCGGCGATGATTTTTCAATCGAACGCATCCGCACCATCAACGACACCAATTGCCAAGCACCTTATCTCCTTCAACGTCCATTCCTTGGACTTGTCGGCTCGGTTGGCCAAGTCTTCTTGATGAACGGTAACCATGAACAAGGCTCGCTCTATAATTTTTCCCAAAAAGACGAACGACACGATGTCGCTGTGGGCGTTCAAAAGGCTCGCAACTCTCTCTACCCCACCGTCGGCAATGAAGGGATCTACACCGGACAAAAAGAAGTCTTCAAAGATATCGGTCCACTCAAGAGTTACTGCGCTTGGACCTGGGGCGATGCTCTCTTCGTTCTGCTCGATAACTATTGGCACTCAACCGGACTCGTCGATAGCGGCTTCGGCGGAAACAAAGATGATAAAGGCGCCGAAAAGAAAAATCGCGACTGGTGGACTATCTCCATCGGCGACGAACAATATAAATGGCTCAAACAGACTCTCGAGACCAGCAAAGCAAAACATAAATTCGTCTTCGCTCACCACGTCCTCGGCACGGGTCGCGGTGGCGTCGAAGAAGCCGATCTCTACGAATGGGGCGGCCAATCGAAAAAAGACGAAGGCACCTTCAAAGAAAAACGTCCCAACTGGGAAATGCCCATCCATCAACTCATGGTTAAAAATAAAGTGAGTGTTTTCTTCCAAGGCCACGACCACCTTTACTGCCAACAAGAAAAAGACGGTATTATCTACCAAGAACTCCCGATGCCGTCCGACCACGGATACGTTGCCTACAATGAGGAGCGTTATCAATCCGGCAAAAAACTCCCAAGCGCAGGTTACATCCGCGTTACCGTCTCA
>JBBAUU010000037.1:5774-11777 GCA_040398065.1 Opitutales bacterium
TCCACCAAAGTAGAATATGTTCGCTGCTTCCTTCCTAAAGACGAAACAGCTGCAACCAAACATGGGATGGTTGCTCACGCCTACGAAATAAAAGCCAAAGCATAAAATCATGCTGAGTTATTTTCGAGTTCTCTACTCCTCGTTAGCAATCGTTCTCGCTCTCACCGTCAACGCTTCCGCTCGTCAGCCGAATGTAATCCTCATCCTTATCGACGATATGGGGTATCGCGACACGGGATTCGTTGGAAATAAATACATCGACACTCCTAACATCGATAAAATCGCTAAATCTGGCGCAGTATTTTCTCAGTGCTACGCCAGCGCTCCCAACTGCGCTCCCACTCGTGCGTGTTTACTTACAGGACAATACACACCGCGTCACGGCGTGTACACGGTTGTCGATGATCGCTATGCTCCAGGACAACCTCACATGAAAATGATTTCCACTAAAGGAAATGATGAGTTACCCGAAGGCACAAAGACTGTTGCCGATGTTCTTAAGTCCAACGGCTACTCCACGGCACTCATCGGAATGTGGAATCTCGGCCGCGGTCGCAACGGCACTCCCGGTTCACCTACTAGCAGAGGGTTTGATATCTATAAGCGGCCCGACGATGTAAACTTCGAGAAAGACGCCTACATGAACGCCAAGGGTCGTTATCTTTCCGATGCTCTTTGCGACGAAGCACTCGCGTGGATCGATCAAAATAAATCTAAACCCTTTTTCCTCTACTACGCCGAACACTCGGTGCATGAGCCCTTCGACCCCAAACCAGAACTAGTCGCAAAATATAAATCTAAAACTCCCACGGGTCTCGATAAAGGTATCACTCCAGAATACGCAGCGACCGTTGAAGCCGTCGACGCAAGTATCGGTCGCATTATGGCCAAACTGGAGGCACTTGGACTAAGCAAAGATACGATAGTCATCTTCACCTCTGACAACGGTGGCCTGCCCTACGTCGTTAACCCATTACGCGGGAGCAAAGGTCTATTATATGAAGGGGGCATCCGCGTCCCTGGCACCGTCTCATGGCCTGGCGTCATTCCCGCTGGCAAAACCTACAACGAACCCGTCGCGAGCATCGACTTCATGCCGACCATTCTCGAAGCCACTGGAACACCATTACCAAAAAATCAACCGACCGACGGCATGAGTCTGTTAAAACAGCTGAAGACTGGGGCTAGTTTAAATCGCAGTGCACTTTATTGGCACTTCCCCTGTTATATCGGCAAAGGCGAACCGATGAGTCTGTTACGTTCCGGAGATTATAAACTTATTCAGAAATTCGCAGGTCCGACATTTGAGTTATATAACGTTAAAAAAGATCCGTCGGAAGAAACTGATTTGGCGAAAGCTGAACCTGCAAAACTTGAAGAACTCAAAAAACTACTCTTGGCCTGGCAGAAAGATACTGGAGCATTCTTAGCCGATAAGAAGAACGAGGCCTACGACCCGAACGCCAAAGAACAACGCGGCACCGGCAAAAAGAAGAAGTAAAAGGTAGGGGCACAACTGCGTCGCGTGCTCGCCTCTCCACTTGTCACCGTGCCCACGTGCCCCCCTCGTATGCAGGGCACGATCAGATTTTTGAGTTTCTGTCAAGGGGTCCAACCCTACTTTTTATTAGAATACTAAAATAAGTAAAATTTTTCAGGGGGCCGAACCCTTGTCATTAACTCAGTGATATGATATAATTTATGGCTCCACCCATGACTATCCCCTACGACTACCTATGGAAACAAGTAAACGAAGTTCTCAAATCCCGCACACACATTGATTGGGCCTTAGTTCAATCAATGCGAGATGAAGTTCGATATGTTCTTACCTTAGGACCTGGTGTTGGAGAAAATATGCGTCTGCTTGTTACCGGACCTGACGATACAAAACCAGGTTACACTGAAATCTCTCTCACCTTGAGTCCTGAAGAATTTAGAATAACCCAGGAATATTTCGCAGCACACCCCGACTTTCAATATCAACCACCTTTCAAAAAAGTTGTGGGACGACTTCACATAGCACCAACCAATCCGTATGATACTGGATCAGATAACTGGAAAAAAGGTGGCTATATTTACTACGCAGCTAATTTTAAAAGACCATTTGCTGACGGTTTATTTTCTAGAATAGCAATTAATCTAATCGATTGCTTAGAATCCATTCTACTCCTCCGAGAAAAAATAGCCGACTGGCACGATACCCGAAATTAAAAGTTAGGGGCGCACTGCGTCGCTTCCTGAATGTCAGCGTGCTGCGTTAATTTTCTTCAAAAGCTCCTTAGCCCTCCCCCTTGCCAACGTGCCAACTTGCCCACGTGGCCCCAGAAGTTCCAACGAACTTCCCAACTTCAAAACATCTATATCGCTGCCCATGAGTTCAAGCGGGTCGACGCCCCTGACGCATAATTGGTCATAGACCACGTCAAAGCATTCCCGATAGCGCGGACCCAAGACCGGGTGCTGCATATACGCGACCGCCTCAGCCTCATCGGCCAGGCCATAATAAATAGCATTCTCGGATGAGCCCAGCCCACGCATCTGCGGGAAGATCCACCACATCCAATGAGTTTTCTTAGCACCCGCCTTCAACTCAGCCAAAGCCTTCGCATAAGAATTCTCCTGGGCCTTCACAAATCTCTCTAACGACATCTAGAATGTTCCCCAGTGTCCCAGTGCCAACTTGGCCAATTAATTTGATGCCTTCGGATCTTCACCAAACTGATTAGAGCCTTTATCGCCTTCAGCGAAATACATCCATAGCCAGTAAAAAGGGATGATTTGGAAAAATCCAGAATTACCACGGTCGTGACAACGTTTAGCGTTTTGCGCTAACTTAAACCATATTAAGGGAATAAATCCTAAACCGAAAATATCGGACGAGGAAGCAAGTCCGGCAACAATGCCGATTCCAAATATAAATATGATAGCTCCAATCCAAAGTTCAGATCTTCGAATTCTTCCAGCAAACGAGAATGGTTCTTTAAACATAGTATTTTGTAGTTGAGCTTATCTTACACCTCGCACCGGCTCCTGACAAACAATTTATTATAAAAAATTATAATAAATTTCACGCCTGAGCCTTGCCAATTTTACACTCTAACCCTAGAGTACAACCCCTTACTACCAGACCAATAGATGGCTCCAGAATACTCCTACCTGTTCGATAAAATTAATGAATGCCTAGAATCAAGACCCCATCTAAACTGGGTTCTGACGCAGTCTGACAAACCCAACGTTGCCTATATTCTTCAGCTGGGCCGACACGGCAGCAACATGCGTGTTTTCATCTCACACCCCAATGAAAACAAAGAACCTGGCTGTGCCGAGATATCCTTCGAACTCGGACCCGAAGACTTCAAGATTATCCAGAAATACGTTAAAGCTCATCCCGAATTCAATAAACAAGAACCCTTCAAAAAAGAGAAAGGTATGATCTTTGTTAATGCTCACGATACTGAAACACCAGACCCAGATAACTGGAAGAGTAGTGGTGTAGTTTTCTGGTTCGCCTATGTTAACAATCCACCCAGCGAAGAACTTTATGAACGGATGTCCGTCTGGTATGTCGACTGCCTAGAATCTATCTTTGAATTTCTCAAAATAGTCGCGCATTGGAACCAAAATAAAAAATAAATTATCTGGCTGCCATTAAAGTCGTATCTTCGCATCTCCGCTTGTCCCCGTGTCCCCATGTCACCGTGACCCCTCGCGTGCTATGCACGCGTACCGTGTCACCTTGCCAACTTGTCCCCTCGATTTAGTAGGTAGGGGCGGCACTGCGTGCCGTCCTAGCATCTCCCCCTTGTCACCGTGTCACCTTGCCAACTTGTCCCCTCCTCTTTTATTTCTTCAATAGCGGAAGGATACTCTCGGCGACGGCTTTGCCGAGGTAGTCGTAGCCTTCTTCCTTAAAGTGGACGTCTTTGACGTTCTGATACTCGGCAACTTTGGGAGTTATGGCGGTAAAGAGATCATCCACGGGTACATTATTCTTCTTCATAATCTCAATCGCAGCCTGATTACGCTCAACCACCGTTGTCGCTGGATTCTTTTTCTTGGTCAGATCATCCGGGATGGGAGTAGTCGTCGCAAAAATAACTTTCGCGCCAGTCGCCTTAAGTCGAGCGACGATAGTTTCTAGATTCTTCAAATAGGTCTCTGTCGAGATTGATTTCTGCACGTCATGAATTCCGAAATTAAAATGAATCACATCCCACTTACCCTTACCCAACCAAATATCCAATTTCTCAACGCCATTAACCGAGGAACCACAATTGGTCGGCGCACGTAGTACATTAGCTTTACCGGCAAGTTGTTTACGGGTAGCTAGAGTATAGCCGCGGGAAATAGAATCACCAATGAGCAAGACCCTTGGTAATGCTGGATCTTCTTTAACAAAATCCCAGGCCGTTGACTTACCCGCGAGTTTATCTTTCTTATGATGCGGAAGATAAAAGGATCCGAGGTTAGCTTGAAGTTCTTTTTCCCAGGCTTGTGCTTCGGGAGTGAGCTTTGCGACTAATGCCTGATATTTCTCATCGAGGACTGCGGCCTGTTTGGCTTTCTTCGCGAGCTCTTCAGGTGTCGGAACTTTCTTAGTCTCCGTGGGGACGTCTAAAGCAGCTGTAGTTACGGGAGCTGCTGGCTGAGTCTGAGCAAAGACGACAGTCGCACCAAAGAGGAAGGTAAGGAGATAACGCATAGAATTGGGGGTATTTCTAAATTTGCCGAATAACCTATAATGACAATCCCCAATTAACCTAAGGGCATATCCCTGAGGCATTTTCTGAAAGGGTCAGACACCGTTGTCGTAGTCTGACCCTGTTAACGGGGTCAGGCACCGTCGACGTAGTCTGACCCCTTTTTTCGATCCGGGTGGGTCACTTGACAACCCCCCACCCCATTCTGGATAAGGCGCAGTTATGAAACATATCATCTTGTTCCCAATCTATATTCTACTGGGAGTCTGCATCGCAATTTTCGAGACTACTATCGATACGGCTTGGGCGATCAGATGCTTCCTTCTGCGAAGAGATAATTAAAAGTTGAGCGAGCACGTGGGCAAGGTGACATGGTGACATGGGGAAATACAAGGACGCGAGGCAGTCGCGCCCCTACCTTTAACTAGGGTACTCTAACTGAGGTATTTTCTGAAGGGGTCAGACACCCTTAAGGTAGTCTGACCCCTTTAATGGTGTCTGACCCCTTTTTTTAGAAATCGAAATTAAAGTGTTCGGTGACGAGGCCGATCACGAGGCGAGATTCCTCGAGATCCCATTTGCAGTGGACCGATAATACTAATTCCCCATCGCCACTTTTAACCTGCACTACTTGATCAAGCACGACTTTCTGGTCTTTGTATAAAATAGTTTTTTGGTAGGCGGGTTTGGCACGATACTGGTTGATGGCAGCTTGATACATCGGCCCCTTTCGCGAACCGTGCAACAATTGCATCCGTGCTCCATTGGTATCAGCAATCGCCAGCGACAATTGCTCAAAGTCCTGGAAGCAACATTCGCGGGCAGATTCAATGGCCGATTCAGTCACGAGACACATCGGTTCATAATGTCGCTTCTGCAATCGCTCAAAAAACCTTGCCGTACTTTCACAGCAATCCATCGCATCCTGTTTAGATTCTGCACCACGATGCTCAATCAAGGCTGTGCCGAACTTACCGACTAAATACTGCACCAGCTTTTTATCACCCAAACGATAATCAATCATGACCAGGTCGAGATTGTTCATTTTACATTGGTTGATGACAATCATACCGGCTTGGTTAAATCCATGAATCTGAAACTGACTGGGAATGCGGCCAGTAGTAAAGGACCCCGCAAAGCGCCGATCGCTACTGATAAGTAACTCAACGTGCGAACGAATGACCGCGGGCTTCAGCTTCGTAATATATATACTATTATCGAGGGTGAGTTCTTTAGATTTAGGTGAGTGATAGAACATAAGGTTCCGTCCAAACCCTGGATATGATTTCAAAAAGCCCACACC
>JBBAUU010000038.1:0-11734 GCA_040398065.1 Opitutales bacterium
AAATTACTTCACTTTCACAAAAGTCCGTTTACCTGCTTGAATAATAATTTCTGAAGTTGGGCGGGAAATTTTCATGGCTGGGTCTGAAACTTTTTCCTCACCGATTTTCACGGCACCGCCTTCAATAAGTCGACGTACTTCTTTCTTCGAAGGGAAGAGTCCAGTCGCGGCAAGCAGATCGACAATTCCAGCTTCATTGGCACCTGCCGATAAAGCATCCCATGAAAACTCAGGCATATCAGTGCGAACGCCACCTTTGGAAAATACGGTTTCAAATTCTTGGCGTTCTTTAGCACCTGCCCCGGCACCGTGGAATTTATCAGTGAGTTTAACCGCGAGCTGTTTTTTCATCTCCATGGGGTGCTGCGCTTGAAGAGATTTAATTTCTTCATCGCTGCACTCAAGAAGTAGCCGGTAGTAAACCCACATAGTGACGTCTGGCACGGACATGATTTTACCGAACATGTCTTTGGGGTTTTCGTTGAAGGCGATATAGTTGCCTAAGCTCTTAGACATTTTCTTTTCGCCATCGAGACCCACTAAGAGAGGCATCCCTAAAACGGCTTGTGGCGGTTGACCGGCTTTTTCCTGGAGATCACGCCCCACCATCATGTTGAATAACTGATCGCTGCCACCGATTTCGATATCGGCTTTAAGCATGACGGAGTCGTGACCTTGTAAAAGAGGGTAGAGGAATTCAACAATGGATATGGGTGTTTGCTCGCTGTAGCGTTTAGCAAAATCATCCCGTACTAACATTTGGGCCACCGTCATTTGACGGCTTAAATTAAGTGCGTCGAGAAAAGACATTTTTCCGAACCACTCACTGTTTCGACGAACCTCTGTTTTTTTAGGATCTAAAATTCGGTAAGCCTGTTCGAGGTAAGTTTTCGCATTAGCTTCGATATCGGCTTCGCTTAAAACTGGACGCGTGTCGGATCGGCCCGTGGGGTCGCCGATACGTGTCGTGTAATCTCCGATAATAAGAACGGCTTGATGTCCAAGATCTTGGAACTGACGGAGTTTATTGAGCACGACCATGTGGCCGAACGTGAGGTCGGGGCGAGTCGGGTCTACGCCTAGTTTTACGCGCAAAGTTTTACCGGCGGATAGACGCTTAATAACTTCCTGCTCACCGATGAATTTTTCGGTGCGGGCCTTCATTGACTGGATTTGTTCCGCGGCGGACATGTTTAATGTTTCTGTAGATATCTTTGGGAAAAGTCAAAAAGCGACCACCGATGGATGGCTGTGCCTTGCACTTATCCAACAATCTGCCCTAATGGAGGCATGGATCTTGTCCGTGAATTGATTGACTACGTCAAACACCCCAGTGTTTCGACCGATTCGGCCTTTAATGAAGGGATGACTGGGGCGCGTGAGCATATTTGTGGACTACTTAAGAAAGCTGGGCTTGAGGTTGAGGTCGTCCCGACCCCCTTGCATCCAATCGTGCTAGGCCGTCGCCGCGGTCCGAGTGAGTGGCCTCACATTGTAATTTATGGACATTACGATGTGCAGCCGGCCGATCCATTGAACCTTTGGACGAGTCCAGCCTTCGACCCCGTGGTTCGTGATGGGAAAATTTGGGGTCGCGGAACTGCCGATAATAAAGGTCCACACCTCACGGCTGTCGTCGCCATCGCTCAACTCTTAAAACGTAAGCCGGATCTCCCACTGCGTATTACTTTCTTAATTGAAGGTGAAGAAGAAATTGGTTCCCCGAGCTTTCCAGAATTTTTAGATAAACATAAAAAAGAATTAGCCGAAGCGGATTGTGTAATTTTGTCCGACACCGCCAGTCCCTCGTCAGACCAAATTGTTATCACCACGGGTTTACGCGGAATTATTGGATTAGAAGTTGGACTCACCGGACCGCGCTCCGACTTACACTCGGGTCTACACGGTGGTGCCGTTTATAATCCCATTCAGGCCTTGAGCGAACTTTGTGCTTCCTTGCACGACGCAGATAATGCTGTGGTTATTGATGGTTTCTATGATGGCGTCGAACAGCCCGTGCGCTGGGAAAGAGAAGAGTTAAGAAAACTTCCGATGACTGAAGATGAGTATCGTCGATTCTTAGCGGTCGATGAATTACATCCTGCTCCGGGATTAGATGCACTTGAAGCAGTACGCTTTGCGCCGACATTAGAATTTAATGGTATCGGTGGTGGTTACCAAGGAAAAGGATCTAAGACGGTTATTCCTTCGAAAGTCTTTGCGAAAATTACTTGTCGACTGGTTCCTGGTCAGGACCCCGTTGATATTCATCGTAAGGTGGCAGAGGCGATTCGTGCGCGTTCACCCAAAGGTGTGCGTGTAGAAATTAAAGAGATGCAAGGGAATGCAGCCTATTATGTTTGTCCGCCCGATCGTCCGAATACTCCGAAAGATCAGAACCCTATTTTAGCTCGCACATTCCGTGAAGCGGAGAAAGCCATCACCGAAACTTTTGGAAAAGCTCCGCTCTATTTAAGAGAAGGAGGAAGTGTGCCCATCATCGGAGATATTCGCCGGGAGACGGGACTCGATTCCGTGATGATTGGCCTGTTTACACCTGATTCCAATTTACACGCGCCAGATGAAAATTTTGAAATAAAAATGGCCGAGCGCGCCGTGAAAGCTTACGAACTTATTTTGGAGCGCTTGGCGGGTAGCCCGCGGACTTAAGTAAATTAGCATAAAACGGCTATTTTTAGCATTTTTAGGCATTTTGGAGCATTATTTACCCTTTCGCTTTGGTGGATTCCCCGCCAACCTTGAGCATTCAAATCATGGCTGTCTTTCGTAAACGTACTCACACACCTACTCCTAAAAAGAGAGATATTCCAGCAGGCTTATGGACCAAGTGTCCACAGTCGGGCGAAATGGTCTACTCCAAGGATCTTGAGGCTAATTGGAATGTTTTCCCAGTCAGTGGATATCACGAGAGACTTTCTACCCGTCGTCGCATTGAACTTTTAATTGATGAAGGCACCTGGAAAGAAACTGATCATAAACTAACCTCAAAAGATCCCTTAAAATTTACCGCAGGTGGTTCCTATCCTGAGCGCGTTGCTCAACACCAAAAAAAGTCGGGTCTCAAAGATTCAGTGATTTGTGGACACGGATTAATGGATGGTCTGCCCGTTTCACTCGCCATCATGGATTTTTCTTTCATGGGCGCTTCGATGGGCTCAGTCGCTGGTGAAAAAGTTACCCGCGCTATTGAGCGTGCGATTAAAATGAAATGTCCATGCGTCGTCGTTTGCGCCTCAGGTGGCGCTCGCATGCAGGAAGGAATTTTATCTTTAATGCAAATGGCCAAGACCAGTGCAGCTTTGGCTAAATTACGCAGTGCAGGACTACCTTATATCGCTGTTTTAACTAATCCTACCATGGCGGGCGTTATGGCCAGCTATGCGACGCTGGGTGATGTGATTGTTGCTGAGCCTGGTGCCTTGATTGGCTTTGCCGGAGCTCGCGTGATTAAAGAAACTACCAATCAAGATTTGCCTGAAGGATTTCAAACTTCTGAATTCCTTTTGAAGCGCGGCTTGATCGATATGATTATTAATCGCAAAGAGATGAAGACAAAGTTGGCCAGTTTGTTACGCGCATTGGCTCATCGCAAAACTAAGCCGGCTAAACGCCGCTCGGCTTAATTGGGGCAGGCCGATATGAACGCGGCCACGACGCTTCACTGGTTGACGAACTTAAGAAACTTAGGTTCGGCACTGGGCTTGGAGCGGACACAGCTTTTATTAGAGCGCTTAGATAATCCACAAAACTCTCGCCCTTATTTTCACATCGCTGGAACGAATGGTAAGGGGTCGACCAGTGTGATGATCGAAGCTATTCAGCGGGCTCATGGTCGTCGTACGGGTCTGTATACGAGTCCGCACTTAATTGAACTCGGAGAACGTATTCAGATTAATCGTGAACCTATTACAGAAAATCGACTCATCGATTTAGTTGAACAATTGCGAAAGCATTATGAATTTCTCCATCAGACCCGCCCTGAATTAGATGCCACATTTTTTGAACTGATGACCGCGGTGGCTTGGACCGAATTCCGTGATGCTAAAGTCGATCTTGCAATCATTGAGACTGGTTTAGGTGGACGTTTAGATGCGACTAATGTGGGACGTCCAGCTGTCTGCATAATCACCTCCATTGGAATGGACCACCAAGAATACCTAGGAAACACCATCGCTGAAATTGCTGCCGAGAAGGCAGGGATTTTAAAATCAGGTATTCCTTGTGTGGTTGGCTTCGTGCCGCCGGAAGCTGAAGTGGTTATTAGAAATCGTGCCAAGGAAGTGGGCGCCCCGCTTTATTTTGTGAGAGACCGCTTTAAGGATGAACTTCCGTTGACGAATTTAAAAGGCCAGCACCAACGTCAAAACGCCGGCGCAGCATTATTGGCCTGTGAATTAGCTAACGCTTTTCCAATTAATAATGATACCGCACGACTTGCTTTGCAAAACATTGAATGGCTCGCGCGGTGGCAGGAAATAAAACTACCAGATGGCCGAACACTCATTGTCGATGGCTCACATAACGAAGAGGGAATTACTTTAACCTCATCTTTATTGCGCGAATTAAAATCACCCACGGTTATTTTAGGCTCACTGAGTTTGGTTCGTGCGGAGGCTTTGATTAAAATCGTAGCGGAATCGGCAGAAGAAATTATTTTAGTCTCGATTGATCATGAGCGTGCTATGAGTGCTGAAGATTTAAAGAAGCTCGTCCCTAAATCCTTTTTAGGCCGAACAAAAATAGCTTCAGTTAAAGATTTATTTCCTACTCCTCAGCAATGTTCGGTGCCGGGCTCAATGATCGTGGTCATAGGCTCTCTTTATTTAGCGGGTGAGGTTTTAGCCCTATATTACGGGAAGAAATTGAATCCGCATTTACAGGATAAATTAAAGAATCGCCCATGAGTGGACCCGACCCCATTGGCCCTGAATTAAATGCGCCCAAAGTAAATCCTGATGATTTACCTAAATGGCTCATCGACGAAGACGAAGATTTTTTAGTTTTCGATAAACCGGGTTGGTTGGTCTGTCATCCCTCCAAGGATGGTCCATGGTCGTCACTCGTGGGAGCCGTGCGCGAATGGCGCGGACTTGAAACCATGCATTTAGTCAGTCGACTCGACCGCGAGACGAGTGGAATTATTTTAATCGCCAAGAACGCAACCGCGGCATCGCTCTCACAAACTGCCATGGAAAGACGATGGGTAACAAAAACCTATTACACGTTACTACGTGGTGAATTACCCAGTCCTATACAAGTCGATCAACCGCTCGGTCCGGATGAAACGAGTAGGGTGGTGGTTAAAACCGCCGTGCGTGAGGGTCCGGGAACTTTACCTGCCGCTACTTTTTTTGAGCCAATCATAAAAGCTGGAGGTTATACTCTAGCCCGCGTACAGCCGCACACTGGTCGTAAGCATCAAATCCGTGCGCATGCTCTTTGGTTGGGCTATCCCGTTCTGGGCGATAAAATTTACGGAGGAGACGACTCTCTTTACCTTGAATTTATTGAACACGGTTGGACGGAACGACTCGCCAAGAATTGTGGATTTTCTCGGCAGGCTCTTCACGCAGCTCGACTTGAATTTAAGGCACCGCAGTTTACCCGAACTTTCTCCGCGCCCCTAGCTAAAGACATGGAGGAATTTATTTTAAAACAAATGAATGTTGCACAGTCTGATTTGCATACGGTTTTAACCGTGAGCTAGGGCGAGGGCATCGACATTTTTAATCCCCGCTTTTCGTAGAACATGAGCGCAGGCATGCAGGGTGGCTCCCGTAGTTAGAACATCATCCACCACCACGTAGCGTGCCTGCGTATTTAATTTTATGTTGGGGTTTAAGGCGAAAGCCTTGGCAACATTGGTTCGGCGTTCGGTTCGCCCTAATTTTGTCTGAGAAACCGTCGGCAGTATCTTTGTAAGTGCGTTCATATAGGTGCACCCAGGTGCTTGATTCACGAGGGCTTGGGCAATGCGTTCCGCCTGATTGTAGTGACGCTCGCGTTTTTTATGAGAATGCATGGGCACGGGGACTAAAACAGATCCTGCGCAGTGCCGCCGAAATTGTGGATTATCTAAGGCGGCCGTGACGAGGTCTTCAATTAGCCACGGACTTTGTTGATATTTTATTTTGTGAATAATATTACGGGCGGATCCGCGGGCTCGAAATGCACAAAGCGCTCGATCGTAGGCGGGTGGGATTTCTAAACAATGGGGACAGGTTCGCTCGCCCTCAATCCACCCGTCAAAAGGATGCCCGCAGACCGTACAGCGTGGGTCATGAATCCATTCTAAGCGGTCCAGTCCGGCCTGCGAGAGATAGCGGAGTCGCTCATTTTCCATAGGCCTTTGCGTTACCAGGCAGTCTCGCGGGAATAGGACATCCATCAGCCCTCTATCTATATTTTCGAGAAATGACATTCTTAGAAATTGCGTTTGCCCCTTACGCTGTTCAATCCAAGGTTATACCTAGTATGGCTTTCAATTTTGATAGTTGTCCGGAACGCGCGGGAACCGACAGCACCAAGTGGCACAAATATGCACAACGTGATATCATTCCTAGTTGGATTGCGGATATGGATTTTATCTCACCGCCCGCTGTGGTTGAGGCATTACAAGCGCGAGCCGCTCACGGCGTCTATGGCTACCCGGCACAGCGCGATGAAGTTTTTAATTCCGTCGTAAAGTATATGCGTCGTCGGCACGGTTGGGAAATTCAACCGGAGTGGATTACGTTTATGACCTCTTTGGTTCCAGGTATTCATGGAGCTATCCGTTGCACGACTAATCCGGGTGAGACAGTAGTGACGACCACTCCAGCCTATCCACCTTTTTTAACCGCCCCGACTATTTCTGAACGCACCTCTATAAAATTAGAGATGGTTTTGGTCGACGGGTATTGGACTTTTGATTGGGAAAAATTAGAGGCAGCCTGTTCTCAATCTGCTTCAAAAATTTTACTGCTCTGCAATCCGTATAATCCATTGGCTCGCGTGTTTACTCGTACTGAGTTGGAACGCATTGCTGCGATTGTTAAAAAATATAATCTCGTGGTCTGTTCGGATGAAATTCACTGCGATCTTATTTTAGAACCAACCGCAAAACATACGGTCTTTGCGGCATTAAATGCAGATACGGCCGCTCGTACGGTGACTTTAATGGCGGCGAGCAAAACCTATAATATAGCCGGACTTACCTGTGGTTTTGCGATTATCGCTGATGCTGGACTGCGGACGAAGTTCCGTCGCATTTTACAGGGCCTTTCACTGGATCAAAATGTATTTGGCTTGGCTGCGACACAGGCAGCGTTTGATCACGGTGAAGAATGGCGTGTGGCGTGCATTGAATATTTACGAGGTAATCTCGAATTAATTGAAAAAGAATTAAAACAGATGCCTGGGGTAGTTTTACATCAACGCCCTCAGTCCAGCTTCTTAGCTTGGCTGGATGTTTCTGCTTTAGGCTTTGAAAACGCCCATGCCGAATTTGAAAAAGGCGGAGTGGGTTTAAGTAATGGATTAGATTTTGGGGGATTAAGCCACGTGCGAATTAATTTTGGATGTCCGCGTGCTCGTCTCCAAGAAATGCTTAATCGCATGAAGGCTGTAGTCGCCCGCGCTCCGTCGAATAAGAAATAATGAACCGTATCTTTTCGGTTTTAAATTCAAGGAATTTATGGGCCGTCGACTTCCCTCTGTTTACGCTTTTAGCGATGGAGGCTTTGAGTCCCGGTATCATTATTCATACAGCCACCCGTCCCTCATATTTTTTAATCGGGACGGTTGATTTAAGTTTTTTATGGTTCGCTAGGGTGCTCGTGCTGACTTTTCAAAAGAAAGCGTTTGCAGGTTTTTTTGAGTCGGGTTGGCCTGCGGTGCTGATATCTTTAATTTTTTTATTACCCAATATTATTTGGCACCATGGCCCTCTCGCATTGGGTGCTTTTTTGCCATTAGCATTTTTATTTACCTCCGCCTACGCTGTTATTTATCGACCGGGTGATCCCCAAATTTACTGGCGCTTAGTGCCGATGGCCACCACGGCTCTAGGCTTTGTTTTGGCTTATTTAAGACCCGAAAATATTAATCCTATTCCTGTTACGGCCTGTTTGCTCGGCGGGGCCTCGCATTGGTTTATTAGTAAATATAAAAGCTCAGACTCCCTTGTTACCACTTTGAGAGTTTATTTTATTACCGTCGTAGTGCTGTTAACTGCCCGACTTATTTATTGCAACTAGGGCCTGGGTAATCACCACACTAGCCAGCGCAGCATTTTCTGCACGCAGTACATTCGGTCCAAGTGTTACACCGATAAATCCACACGCAATAGCTTGGTCGACTTCTTCGGCGGTGAAATCACCTTCGGGTCCAATTAACCACGTAATCTTTTTGGCTTTTTGAAGATTTAAATTTCCTACTGGCTCCGCACCGATTTGCAGCGAGCCTAGTAATCTTAGTTCATCTTTCTCTTGGGCCGGGAGTTTTTCTAGCCAGTTTTTAATCGGTTGTGGTGCATGAATCTCTGTGCACCAGGGATTACTCGATTGTTTGCAGGCTTCAACAGCTTGTTGATGCCAGCGAAGCATCCGTGTTCTCGCGCGATCTGCATCCAGTTTCACTTCACACCGGGCTGACTCGAGTGGAATAATTCCTGAAGCTCCCGCTTCGCAAATATTGCGAACTAGGTCATCCATCGTGCCGCCCTTGGGCATACTTTGTGCCACAATAATTTCTGGGGTTGGTTTAGGGGTTTGGCGAAAACGAAGAACCTCGACGATACTGCATGCGCTATCGGCGGATTCAATTTTTCCATCAATCACGAGACCTTCACCGTTGATGAGAATAAGGGCGTCGCCGCGACGGTAGCGTAGACTGCGGACGATGTGAGTGCTTTCTTG
This sequence comes from Opitutales bacterium, assembly GCA_040398065.1. GTDB lineage: Bacteria > Verrucomicrobiota > Verrucomicrobiia > Opitutales > UBA953 > UBA953. The sequence goes on from JBBAUU010000038.1 coordinate 8,919, forward strand.
CTCGGAAAGTTTGAGACGCATGCCATTGGCACACTCTTGGGTTTGGGTGGAATCAATCCAGGCGCGTTGCGGACTCATGGGTGGGCGGCGGTGGATTGGTCATAAGTGATATCCCAATCTTTCCAAACAGTTTCATAGCCATTCGATTTAAGCATTTCCGCCAATTCCGCAGGTGAACGAGTATCCTCAATAGCGAATTGCTCGAGTGAAGCCTCTTTGCCCTCTGCATAGCCTCCAGGGTTGGTGCGAGAGCCTGCGCTCATCGAGGTGATGCCTAATTTGAAAGCGTGATCGCGGAAGACCTTACTTTCACGCGTACTTAAAGTTAATTCTAATTCGCCGTTAAAAAGTCGAAATGCGCAGATGGCTTGGACGAGCTGGCGATCACTCATTTCGACCTTCGGTTGTAAGTCTCCTTCGTGTGGACGGAGTCGCGGGAAGGAAATGCTGAAGCGACTCTTCCAATGTTTACGTTCGAGCCACTGTAAATGCAGTGCTGTGAAAAAACATTCTGCCCGCCAGTCTTCTAAGCCAAATAGTGCACCGAGCCCAATTTTATTGATACCGGCCTCACCGATTCTATCGGGGGCATCGAGTCGATAAAGAAAATCAGACTTTCTACCTTTAGGGTGGTGGATATTATAAGTTTCGCGGTGGTAGGTTTCTTGATAAACAAAAACCGAATTTAATCCGTGCGCCCGGAGTTTTTGATAGTCTTCTACTTCGAGCGGCTGCACTTCCATCGACAGTGAAGAGAAATGTGGGCGGAGACAGTCGAGGGCTGAGATAAAGTAGGACACGCCCACATGGGTGGACTCACCGGTTAAAATAAGAATGTGGTCGAACCCCAATTTCTTCAGTGCGCCGCCTTCTTTTAAAATTTCACCTGGAGTGAGGGTGCGTCGGGCAACTTTATTTCCGGCCGAGAATCCGCAATAGGTACAAATATTTTGGCATTCGTTAGATAAGTAGACTGGCGCGAACATTTGTATTGTCCGACCGAAACGTTGCACCGTTCGCTCATGGCTGAGGCGTGCTAATTGTTCGAGGTAGGGTTCGGCGGCGGGAGAGACGAAATTTTTAAAATCTTCTAAATCACACAGGCCATTTTCTGCTCGGGCCAGAGACTTTAAAACATCAGCCGAAGTACGTTTTTGGATAGAAGACAAAACTTCATCCCAAGAAAAGGTGGCATGGACTTCCGCAAAAGACATCAGTCGGCTTAGTGAACAAAGATTAACCCAAAGAGCAAGAGTGGGTCGGGCTCACCTAAAATTAAAGTAGCGATTGGTAGCTTGAACTATCGAGAAGTTTATCTAACTCCGCTGGGCTCTTAAGTTTTATCTTTATCATCCACGCTTTTTCGTACGGCTCGCGATTCACTAAATCGGGCGTGTTATTGAGACTGCTATTGATGGCAATGACTTCGCCGCTGACGGGACTGTAAAGATCGGAGGCGGCCTTGACGGATTCGACCGTTCCGAAGACATCGGCCGCTTCGAGTTGTTTACCGATTTTGGGCAGATCAATAAAAGTAACGTCACCCAGCGCGGCTTGGGCGTAATCGGTAATGCCCACGGTGACCGTGCCATCAGCCTCTACTTTAACCCACTCGTGGTCCTTGGTGTAGTGTAAATTGGATGGGACGTTGCTCATGAGGGTAGAGGATTATTTATTTAAAGAATGGGGTTTGAGTAATTTGCAAAGGTAAACGTGTGCCGCGAATATCCACGGTCAAAGTATCGGTCTTACTGCCACTTGCAACTAACGCAGTACCAATAGGTTTATTAAGCACTGGGGAGAGGGTGCCGGAAAGAATTTCCCCCACGGCTTGCTCGCCAGAAAATACGGTGGCTCCGGGGCGTGCGATACGTCGATCGTCCAAAGAATACATCAACACTTTTGAGCTTACTCCTTTTTCTGTTTGGCGTAATAAGGAATCACGTCCGACGAATTGCGGCTTGGTGAATTTAACGGTCCATGAAAGTCCGGCCTGAATGGGCGAAATCTTTTCGGATAATTCATGACCGTACAGTGGATAACCGGCTTCGAGTCTTAAGGAATCGCGTGCACCGAGGCCGATAGGTAAAAGTCCGTCGGGCTTACCTTTTTCTAAAATAGCTCGAGCGACTGCCGAGCCTTGTGTGGCGGGGACATAGATTTCAAATCCTGGCGAGCCAGTGTAACCCGTCCGTGCCACGATACAGTCTTTGGCTCCGGCCACTTCTCCGGTCACAAAACCAAATCGCTTTAAGGTGTCTAATTTTAAATGAGTTAAACCCGAAAGAATTTTTTCCGCCAACGGTCCCTGCAAGGCGAGTTGAGCCCAGTGCGTGCACTCATCCAAAATTTCCACGTCCCAGTTTCCGACCTGGGATTTCAGCCAGGCGATATCTTTGGTGGCGTTCGAGGCGTTCAGGCAAATTAAGAATTCATCTTTGGCTATTCGATAAATAATTAAATCATCCACGCAGCCGCCATCAGGATAACACATGATGGTGTAGCGTGCGTGATTGGGCTGTAGAGACGAAAACTCATTCGTCATGACGGCATCTAAAAAAGCGGCGGCATCTTTACCGCGAATCCGTGCTTCGCCCATGTGTGATACATCGAACAGGCCGGCTTTATTGCGTACCGCTAAATGCTCTTCAATGATGCCCGAATATTGTACTGGCATTTCCCAGCCCGCAAAAGGAACCATGCGCGCTCCAAGTTCTACGTGTAAATCATAGAGTGGGGTGCGGCTTAATTCGGCGGACATGGGGCTAGGTTGTCGACCTTTGATCTAGTTCCAACAAAAAAGCCCAGCGATTAAC
>JBBAUU010000039.1:0-11407 GCA_040398065.1 Opitutales bacterium
AAGCGCACCCGCGGAACTATTACACGCCTGAGCTCAAATTCACCCACAGAACAAATGGCCGTGAGTTACGGTGAAGGCACCGTAAATAAAGACGGTACTTGGAAGCTTGAGAAACGTGAAGACATCAAAGGAGCCGCTGGCCGATTCGAAGTCACCCTCCCCGCCTGCAGTGTTGCCGTTCTGACTCTCGAATAAAATTTAGTACCAAGGTCGGACCTAGTAAAGTATCCAGGCGATGAAGCCCATCGTCTGGATATTGTTTTAGGCTAAATTTAAATAACCTATGAGGAATGAAAAAAACATTCCTTGCCCCACTGTGTCTATCGCTATGTTTTCTTTGTCACTCTCACCTTAACGCGGCCACCTTAAGTGAGAATCTAAGCAGAGATCAGGACGGCGACCGTATTAGCGATGCGGTTGAAATCTCCCTTGGATTAAATCCCTTAGATAAAACGGACGGCTTAGATGACACTGATTTTGATGGCCTAAGTTTGGCTGACGAAATCAATGCCGGAACCAATCCCAATAAATCTGATAGCGACGATGATGGGGTCAGCGATTTTGATGAATGGGGAAGTGTTCCTATCGCGCCTTCCATTGTAACTAAGACTGTGCAAATTAATCGTCCCACGCCTCCACCCGCACTTTCTCAGAAACTGAAAGCGGCTAAAAATTGGGTGCTAAATAGTAAAATCAGTTCACCCTCTAAATTTAAACAGGCCAACCAAGCCACGTTCGGTAATCAAATAGCCCAGTGGACTGACTTACCCTCGCTCAATGGATGGGAACCAAGCCGCGGCACTAGTCTGCAAGTGTGGCAGCTAGATGATAACCAATTTCTGTCTATTGGGAACGGGATTAAGCAGCCGCTGAAAAATTTGGGAAACGGAAGTTATATTCTAAAATGGAAACATCGGCAGCCGACCAATAATTCAGCTACCAAAAATTATCAGGTCAAAGTCTCCACTGCGACCGGACAAATTATTTATATAAAGAATTTTCAACCTGAAGGTGTGGAACAATGGGAAGAGGTATCAACGGAATTTAGAATTAATAATGCTGAAACCGGGCAACGCTTATGGCTATCAATCACCCCCAATAGTGGAGTCTCTTCGCCTATTTTTATTGATGACATTTATCTACTTCAGGCTGGCTTCAATGTAGATTTAAATCGGGATGGAAAAATCGGGGCCGGAGAAGGTCCACGTGGCAGTACGCCTTTTTATTTTTGGATTAATAACGATACCGATAGTACGGAGTTTAGTGGAAACGACTGGAACACCACCCTGACAAGTGAGGCTGATTTTAATGATAAAAAAATTAATTCACTACGGGACCTCATCGACTTCTTCCCCGTAAGCTTGAATTTTTCTGAAGCGATCAAGGCGTATCCACCCGACGGACAAACTCGGTATATTATAAGTCAGGCTGACGGCGCGGTGAATATTGTTTTTACCGGGCTCAATGCCAGTAATGCGGGAAGTTTTAATCAAAAAATAAATCCTGATATTTACGGCGATACCTTTAATCAACCATGGGCGCAGGCCGAAGTACGTCCCATCAATTCTTCGATTGAATTAACAGAACCACAGATCCTCAGGATACTGAATAAAGGAGAGATGATTATTATGGTCGAAGGGCGAAAAGAAACCCGGGCCCCTTTGGTCTTCACTATCGAAAAGGCAGGGAGAAAATGCTTGGAGGTATCACTGCACTTACACCTGGACGACGTGGAGCGCATGTATCGGCATGTAAATTTACGCGACGCCGTAACCACTTATGACGGAAAAAAGATCAGCGATAGTCCGACGAATTATGGTCGGGCTACGGAAATTGAAATTCCCACCGGCTGGCCCGATAGTCAGAACAACAAAAAATATTTTGTTTTCGTTCACGGCTTTCATGTAAACGCTCAACAAGCCAGAGGATGGAACAATGAAATGTTTAAGAGGTTTTTCGTCTCCGGCAGTCAGGCTCGATTTGTTGGGGTAACTTGGCGTGGCGATACTGCGCCCGACTACCATGAGGCCGTTTTTCGGGCCTTTCAGACGGGTGACGCTTTAGCTAAAAGACTGCTCAGTTTCGTCGATGGGCCCATCACCTTAGCTGGTCATAGTCTAGGCAACGCCGTTGTCGGAAATGCGATTCAAAGAGGCAATCTCGGGGCGCAATCTTACCTCGCCATCAACGCCGCTATACCTGCTGAAGCGTATTCGAGTAATTGCAGCACTCTAACCCAAAGACAAAACATGACAGAATTAAATTGGAGAAAGTATGATGCTCACCTCTATGCAAGTTGCTGGAACGAGCTATTTCCAGCAAACGATGCCCGTTCTAAATTAACTTGGCGGAATCAATTTAACAAATCTCAGAAAATCGTGGCAAACTTCTACTCGGGTGGTGACGAGGTGATTGCGAAAGCAACTAGCGTAACCGAAGCCTCGATTGTAAAATTAGTTTTCAATCAAGGATTTAACTTCTCGGACAATGCCTGGAAATACCAAGAATTAATCAAAGGTCTTTCATGGTACAATTCAGTGGCCAGCGTTTTCATGGATCGACGTCAGGCGGGCTGGGCATTCAACGATGACTGGTGGTTGTGGGCTGACGCAAACGAGGGCTCTAAAGTTAAGTACACGCCGAGCCAGGCACGGACGATTTCTAATTCACGTTTAATTAACAGACCCTTCTTTGATTATTTCTCTGAACGAGAAATTCAAAGCAGTCAGAAAAATGTCGGGTCCATAAAGGCGACAGAACCTAAAGTTGTTTATGACCTCCTCGCACGAGGAATCCCAGCCCTGACCTATGCCACTGGGGTCATGAGTTTAAACGATCAAGTTAAGTTTAACTATGACTTAGAGTTCCTGGGAAGAAGCACCACCCATTGGCCGACAGCGGGACATGAAAAACCTTCTCAAAAACAGCGATGGTTGCACAGTGATATTAAAAATGTCGCCTTGCCGATTATTTATCCAACCTTCCAAATCATGGTCAGCCAAGGTCTTCTAAAATGAAAACTCTCTCCTACTTCTTACTTGGACTGAATTTGCTAGCGGCTAAAGAAATTCGCGTGGAGTTACAGGTTGCCGATCAAACGGGTAATCCAGTACCCGCCGCGCAATGCGTTGTCCAATTTAACAAAGCCGAAACCGGAAAAGCCGAGGTGATTACGGGAGTGACTAATGCGGATGGTGTTTTCAAGACTACGGCCAACACACTCGAGAGTTTGTATGTGGAGGTAAATAAATCGGGACACTATCAAGCGCGACTCTATGACATCTCAGGCAACCAGGACTTAAAACAGTTAATTAAATTACCCCAAAGAATTAATCCTGTCGCATTACATGTCCGACATCACACCGGGAATTCCACAGAGGGTTTGGTTTTTCTGAAGAATGACCAATGGTATGAGTATGATTTAAAAGTGGGCGATTGGGTGCAGCCGAAAGGCAAAGGAATCGTCGCGGATGTAAAAATGCGACTACACTGCGATAAAGAATCTTTAGCTCAGACTTATCTTGAATTAGAAGCTGTCGATGCTTCGGCCGGATTCCATATTACAGACGAAATTATTTCTTACTCCGAACTTAAATTACCACACGCGGCGCCAGAAAATAATTACAGTAAAACTTTAGTGATTAATGGTGCTGACTGGGAAAATTATCGCGGGATATTTTATCGCAGTCGGGTGCAGTTAGATAAAGACGGCAAAGTCATCTCAGCTCACTACGGAAAAATCCAAGGTCCCATCACGCTCAATCGCCAAGGCAGTGTTGGCATGACCCATTATTTCAATAGCACACCGAATGATCGAAATCTTGAATTCGATCCGAGCAAGAACCTGCTCAAACTAGATAACGAATTAGGCAGTCCGCAGTTTGAGCCTTAACGAACAGACTTCTTCCAGGTTTTAATTTGTTGGGCGATGGCTTTGGGGCCAGGCATGCCGGTGTTTTCCCGCGCCGCAAAGGCTCTCTTCAAATTAAAGACTTCATTCCAACCTTTAGTGAAAGCTTTGTCGGCAGACTGTGCGTCTTTATCGCTCAGTTTATCCAACGGAGTTTTTAATTTCTCCGCTAGGGCGACGAGCCGACCGACAGCGTGGTGGGCATGTCTGAAAGGCATGCCCTTCTTCACTAACCAATCAGCGAGGTCAGTCGCGAGTAAGGCAGGATCGGAAGCGGCGACTAAGCATTTCGCTTTATTAAACTTGGTGCCTGCTAAAGCGGCATCGGCCACAGCTAACGATAAAGTTAATTGGTCAGCAGTATCGAACATCGGCGGCTTATCGTCTTGGAGGTCTCTATTATATGTAAGAGGCAGACCTTTGGTGAGAGTCAGTAAATGAACGAGTGAAGCTTGGAACCGTGCGGACTTGCCCCGAAGTAATTCCATGGAGTCAGGATTCCGCTTTTGTGGCATGAGCGACGAGCCCGTTGAAAAAGCGTCAGGTAAGGTGGCGAAGCCGAACTCTGCGCTCGACCAAAGAATCGCATCTTCCGCGAGTCTGGATAAATGAACTCCGCAAAGTGCAGCCGCGAAACAGAACTCAGTCGCTGCATCCCTATCCGCTACCGCATCCATTGAGTTTCTAGTAATCCGTGGCTTACCTTGAGCATCCACAAAGCCTAAGAGCTTCGCGGTGATCTCTCTCTTAATCGGAAGTGTGGTACCGGCGATGGCGCCTGAACCGAGCGGACACCAATTAGCGGAGTCGGCTGCTTGATGAAACCGGGCTCTGTCCCGATTAAACATTTCAACGTAAGCGAGAAGATGATGAGCGACGGAAACTGGCTGAGCTCTTTGTAAGTGGGTGTAACCAGGAATGATGACGGCGGCATTATCTTCGGCCAACTTCAGTAAAGTTTTGAGAAGTTTAACAAAGGCTAGATCGAGGACGGCGCATTGATCTTTAATCCAGAGTCTCACGTCGGTGGCGACTTGATCGTTTCTGGACCTTGCGGTGTGAAGTTTAGCGGCAGCGGGAACTTTTTTCGTCAGCGCACTTTCGATATTCATGTGCACATCTTCTAAATCTCTGCTCCATTTAAATTTTCCGGACTGAATTTCTTTCGCGATAGAATCGAGACCTTTAATAATCGCGGCGCATTCGGAGGATTTTAAAATGCCGACTTTAGAAAGCATCGTGGCGTGAGCCTTCGAGCCCCGGATGTCTTGAGCCCAGAGCCGATGGTCAAAAGATACCGACTCACCGAAGCTTAACATAAGTTCGGCAGGGGCTGAGCTAAACCGCCCTCCCCAGGTCACTTGCTTTTTTTTCCTTACGGACATGATGTAATATCAATGTCCGACCCTCTCCGCAAATCAAGCAAGGACACTTACTTAGGTGACGACTTACCTGCAGAATTGGGCTGAGCGGGCGTAGCCAGAGCGCTATTCGGGTCTAAACGTATCACAATCTCGCCTTCCGTGGCCACACCGAGACGTTCACGGGCTTGGTCACGTACAAATTCTGGGTCACGATCATAACGCTCGATGTAGCGTTGGGTTTGTTCGCGCTGGCGTTCAATCGTGCTGTATTTTTTTTGTTTCTGCTCTTCGTTGTCTTGCAAAGCCTTGAGACGATCTTCTTCGCTTTGATAAGTGGAGTAGACGAAACTTAAAACGCCGAGAAACAAAAGGACGCTCGCCCAAACAAAGAATTTTTCCGTCTGCGGATTGGCGGTGGGCTGATCGAAACTGTCCATAGTATCTATGAGCAGTATCAAACTCTTTATCGCCGACGGAGCGAGGCGAAAATCAGGGAATCAACTTGGAAGTAGCAGCCGCGAGGGACCCGCTAAGTTCCATGAAGGCCCAGACGATTACACCCGTGATTGAGACATAAAGCCAAACCGGGAAAACCACTCGGGTGAGACGCTTGTGCTCTTCGAAACGTCCAGCCCTTGCCAGTAAGACCGCGCGGATAATAAACGGGGTTACCACGATGGCTAAGATGATGTGAGGGATTAAAATTATATAATAGATGAGTTTGTCCCATGTGAGGCCAACAATCTCAGGACGGTAGGTAATATTGGTACGGCCCAAAACTGCCCACAAATGCCATTTAGAATAGAGGTAGACGCCTAAAAAGAGTGCGGAGGTGAGAAAAGCCAGCCCCATGAACTTACCGTGAGCTTGGCGATCGCCCCGACGGATGGCGAGGTAGCCGAGAATTAACAATACGGTGGCGAGGCCATTGAGTGCGGCCACACTGCGCGAGAGCAAAATAGTCGTATCCATACCCCAAACTTAGGTTAGCAAAATTGAAAAGCAAGCCTCGGACATTCTATTAATTCTCGCAACCTCTACCCTTTTAGAGGGTTTTAATCAGTGTATGAAAATACTTACGACCTCCGTACTTTTAATAGCAGCTGCAGCAGCGGTCACTGGGCCGTTATTAATTAAGTCCGACTCCGAAGCGCCGGGCCAAAATAAAGTCACCATCACCGTCAAAGGTGATAAGCGTATCATCGAGTCGAACGGAATTCCCGACCACAAGGTCGCCAAGTATCCGACGCGAGGAAATCCTAACACCATTTCCGAACAGAAATATCGATTTGAAGTTCCAGCTGATCCTAAACCAGCCACTGGAAAAGCAGGTCGCGGTGGTTCCGCTTGGGGCGTTGCTCTCAACGGGGTGGTCTTTGATCCAGGCACAGCGGAAGTTTATAACGATGGAGATCGCAGCAGCCCTTGGCACTACGAAGCGCTTAAGAGTAACACCGTCATGGGCACGACTCCTAAAATTAAAGCGGGATTAGGTTTGGATGAAAGCCATGCGCACGTTCAACCCAATGGTGCCTATCACTACCACGGCATTCCTACCCTGCTTTTTGATCGTCTCTCGGGTGGAGAAAAGAAAATGACGCAAGTAGGTTGGGCGGCGGATGGTTATCCTGTGTATGCTGTTTATGGATACACTAAAGCGGACGACGCCAAGAGTCCCATCAAACAGTTAAAAAGCAGTTATCAGTTAAAGAAAGAAGATCGACCAGGTGGAGCCGATGCTCCTTCGGGAAAACCTGATGGATCTTTTAGCTTAGACTTTGAATACGTTACTGGATCTGGAGATCTCGATGAATTCGGCGGGCGCACTGGCGTGACTCCTGAATTTCCTAAAGGCACTTATTATTATGTGATGACGGAGGAGTATCCATTTATTCCACGTAAATTTAAAGGCACGCCTGATGCTAGCTTTAGTAAACAGAAAATGGATCCACACTCAAATCTCGGAGGTCAGGCCGGTGGTTCGAGTAAGAAGAAAAAAGGCGGACCACCTAGCGGTGAAATGGGTGGACCACCTTCTGGCGGACCACCGCCAGAATAGTTCAGGGGACAGGTGGGCAAGGTGACACGGTGACAAGGGGTAGTGTATAACGCGACGTTGTCGCTCCCTGCATAATAAAAAAGCCCACTTTAATCGGTGGGTTTTTTGTTTGATCAAAATTTAGGGAGCCACGCAGTGGCGACTTACACTACCCCGTGTCACCTTGCCCACGTGCCAGCTTGTCCCCTGATCCTAAGCTCCCTCTTTGGGATCGCGTTTCTTTTTAGGAAGGACGGATCCGTCGGAATCATTTTCTTCCGCAGGAACAACCACGGGGGCGCTTTGAATCTTGAAGGAATTACTTTCAACTAACTTAAGTCGGTCGCGAACTTTAGGATTCATTTTAGCACGGGCTTCATCCGTGGTCACATCGCCATCAAATAAAACTTTTCCGGAAGCATCTTTAATCACCGCATGCTTTTTACCATCACGCTCATCAATGGCTACCGTGCCATCGCGATCCGAGGCGACACTGTTCGATGAAACAGATCCACCATTACCGAAGCTGAAGGAAAATGATTTTGATTTCGACTGCAGCGCAGGTGCGCTGGGTGCAGGAGCCGACTCCTTTTCGGGAGCGACTTCGGGTTGAGGGGCTTGTGGCACAGCCATACTGCGCTGACGCATTTCATTAAATTGCTGAATGACTTCAGGCGGAAAGCCCTGCATAGGATCCTGATTAAACTCAAAGGTCTGACCGTTAATCGTAATTCCCATTCGGGGTGGTACGACCGCTTGAGGTGCAGCAGGAGCTGCTTCATCGGCAGCTTTTGCTTCAACCTTTGGGGCACTCGACTTCTTTGCTTTAGGGGCAGCGGACACAGGTGGATTACGAGAACCTAATTTCAAATTCACGTTTACGACTTCATCTTCGCGCACGGCGACAATCTTTACGACATCACCCGGTTGACGCATACCAATCAAGGCACGGAATTGTTCAGGGTTCACTAAGACCTGATCATCCAGTCGGACTAAAATATCATCCTCAGCCAACACGCCCATTGAAGGACCTTTGGGATCCACGAACGCGACCAGTACGCCCACACCAGGGGGCACGTCTTTAGAGGTCACCCCACGGCGCGCGAGTTCGGTGACTATTGCTGGACTGATACCCGCGTATGCACCGGAAGCGGCCGGTTTTATTTTAGCGGAAGGTGCCTGGGGTGCGCTTTCATTTTCTTGGGCGACCAGTGGACCAACCATACCGGCGAGCATCAACATGTGTAATGGAATGTGGCGGAGAGAGTTCATGTTTTAATAAGTAAGCGTCGGTGAATGGAAATTTTGTTTAATAAGTTTCGACTGGGATGAGGGCTAATTGCTGGGCGGGGCGGTAATCGATGAGTTGGGTATTATTTTTAGTATCGGCCCAATGCGTCGTATTATTCCAAAGCAGACGTACCGGACGGGCATAAGATCCATCGGATAATTCAACCGGCGAAAGCACGTCGAGCGCGGCGGGCGATTGTTCAGCACTCACCAGTTGGTATTCGGGCGATAAAGAATTCGATTCGTTGCGGCTAAAAAGAAAAGCTCCGCCGAGGCAGGCCGCGGTAGCCAAGGCTGAGGACATCCAAAGAATAATATTTTTCTTAGGAGCGGCTGGACGCGAGGGAGTCTCTAAAGCGCGTGCGATTCCTGCAGTCACTGCGGGACCGGGGGAGCGTGGGCGGAGTGCGCGGAGCGCGGATTCAATTTCTGTGTAATCTTCAGACATAAGTGCGGGAGGAGATGAGTTTGCGAAGGGCCTCCATGGCATAGCGCCACCGAGAGGCTGCGGTGTTTGGAGAAATGGATAATTGTTCACCTATTTCATCAAAAGTGAGGTCGCCCCATATTTTTAATACAACTACTTCGCGTTGCTCGTCGGGGAGTTGCGGGAGTGAATGAGTAAGCGCCTGAAGGCGCGGGTCGGCTTCGGGCTCAAACCAGGTCATCGTATCAGCATCGGCGTAGACTGTTTGTTCGCGGAGTGAGCGGCGGTCGGTGCTGCGATATAAATCGAGGGCGGAGCGGCGGATGGAGGTGACGACGAGGGCGTTGGGATTTCCGGGAAGGTGGCGTTGGTTTTTCCAGAATCGGATAAAGGCCTCTTGTAAGACATCGTCCGCATCGGCATCGGACCTCGTCCATTGACGGGCGATCAGTCGAAGGCGGGCACCGTTTTCGGCGAACCAGGCTTTCCAGTCTTGAGCTGAATGTGCGTCGGACATTGGGGTTATTTAATAAGAAGCGGGGCCAAACAGGGAATCTATCTAAAAAGTAACTTTATTGAAACAGACAAAAGGGTCAAAGCACTTGCGAAATTCTAAAGTTCGACATACATAAAACTATGTCAAATTTGCCCCAAAATAAGGACAATGCGGGTATAGTTAGGTCTTTAGTTCGTTGGTTTGATTCCGATTATATCCCCGAGGGGTCAGAAAACTTTAGAAACACCCCCAAACAGGTCGATTGGCCGAGAACCATCCCTTTCATTATATTACACTTAGGATGTCTTGGTGTGATTTGGGTCGGCGTCAGTCCACTCGCCGTGTGGTTAGCCGTCGGACTCTACTTCTTTAGAATGTTCGCGATCACCGGATTTCTCCACCGCTATTTTTCACATAAAACTTATTCCACTTCACGAGCGTTCCAATTCGTGATGGCGCTGTGGTGTTCTCTCGCCGTGCAACGCGGTGCACTTTGGTGGGCGTACACTCATAGACATCACCACAAACACTCCGACGAAGAAGATGATAAACACTCTCCGGTGGTTGATGGATTTTGGTGGGCACATATCGGCTGGATCACGAGTAAGAAAAACTTTCCGACCGATTATTCGAAAATCACCGACCTCGCGAAATACCCTGAACTCGTTTTCTTAAATCGTTTCGACACTTTAATCCCGATATTACTTGCGGGATCACTTTATGGTCTGGGTGCGTACCTCGGAGCTCAAGGCGTCGACACTTCCGGCGCACAATTACTCGTTTGGGGCTTCTTTATCTCTACGACCGTTTTATTCCACGGCACATCGTGTATTAACTCCCTGGCTCACGTGTGGGGAACAAAAAGATTTAAGACGACCGATGACGAATCGCGTAATTCTTTCATTCTCACTTTAATTACGCTCGGCGAAGGCTGGCACAACAACCACCACCGCTATCAAGCCACCACCAAGCAAGGCTTTTACTGGTGGGAGTTTGATCCGACTTACTATTTATTAAAAATGCTTTCGTGGACTGGACTTATCTGGGGCCTAAAAGGTGTGCCCGAGTCCATTTACGAAGAAGCTGAAAAAACCAAAGCCGAAAGCCAGCAGCGTGCGTGAGCGGATAGCCATAATCGGCTCCGGAGTTAGCGGGCTGGGCTGTTTGAGATTTCTGCATGGTAGTCACGATATTTCGCTCTTCGATTCCGATTCTAGACCCGGTGGACACGCGCATACGATCGACGTAAAAGACCCGGTGACTGGTAAGGATTTGCCCATGGATACGGGCTTCATGGTTTTCAACGAAGTCACCTACCCTCACCTCTGCCGACTTTTTAAAGAGCTGAATGTAGCGTGGAAAAAAACGAACATGTCTTTTTCTGTACGCAACGACCTGCTCGGACTCGAGTGGTGCGGTTCGTCACTGAATCATTTATTCGCCCAACGAAAAAATCTTTTGAGTCTGCGTTTTTGGAAACTGCTTTTGCAGATTAATAAATTTAATAAGTTGGCCCACCAAGCCTGGCAGACACCCGAAGCCGAAAACACTTCGCTGGGTGAATGGTGTAAGCAAAACAATCTGGGCGATGATTTTTTACAGTGTTACTTAATACCCATGAGTTCAGCCGTGTGGTCGACGCCGCCCGAAAAGATGCTGACCTTCCCTGCCGCCACCCTGATGCGGTTCTTTTATAATCACGGTTTTTTAGGTCTCAATACCCAACATCAATGGATTACACCCGTGAACGGTTCACGCACCTACGTTGAAGCACTTCTTAAAAAATATTATGTGAAAAAATATTTAGGTGAAGCTGTGGTATCCGTGAAAAGACAGGCCCAAGGGGTCATCGTAACCACGGCTAAAGGTGACTATGAATTTG
>JBBAUU010000040.1:0-11038 GCA_040398065.1 Opitutales bacterium
CTCCGAGCCAGCGAGCGGAGGAAATACAGGAGGAATGCCGAGGCCTGTCGGCTGGTGACAAGCAATACAGGTGCGGCTATAAACAGCCTGTCCACGCTTCATCACTTCCGGTGATGGCGGATTCTTGTCTTCAGCATTAGCCATGACCGAAAGGGCTAGAAGAAAAGTGAGGCTTAAAACTTTGTGATTCATGATATAACCCAAAGAGTGAATTGACGTTTTCACAAACCAATCCCTCACTCTTATTTTAGAAATGCGGCGTTTTAATTCAGCGTCTAAGCGTGGCTTATAGCCTAATAGTACTTAAAATACTTGCGGCTCGGGCGATTTAGTTAAAAAATCCATTAAATTAAAGGTTTTAAAGAGTCACCTCTTGTATGAAAACGACATTTAACCCCGAACTCGCGCTGAAGAAAATAGATCTTAAAGGCGTGATACGTATTTTTGATTATCTACCTGGAGTCATGTTTTTTGCCAAAGATTTAGAGGGGCGATTTATTATGGCGAATCAGGCGTTTGCAGCGCGCTTTGGTTTCAAAAATATTCAGGAAATTTTAGGGAAGAACGACACCGACACCTGTTCCTCGCCCGAACTTATTTCGCACTATATCAAAAAAGATCGCGAAGCGATTGAATCAGGAAAACCGCAGTTGGGGATCATTGAATTGTTTCCTAATGAAAACGGAGAACACGTTTGGTACGAGACCACTAAAATTCCCCTGTGGGATACGGAGGGTAAAGTCTGTGGAGTTTGCGGAATTATTAAAAGTTACGAAGGCACCAAGGCCTCGATTGAGCCCTATTTACAGGTCGAACGTGCGGCTGAATGCATAAAGCAAAATCTAACCAATCGACTTGATATCGATAAAATTTCCAAGCTCTCGGGACTTTCGGTGAGACAGTTTGAAAGAAAATTTCGCAAGGCCTATCAGGTAAGTCCGCGCGGCTATTTAGTACGTATGAGAGTGGCGGCAGCGTCAGATTTATTAAAAAACACCGACATGAGGCCTTCGGAAATCGCTGAAAAAACAGGGTTTTACGACGCGAGTGACTTTTCTCGAAAATTCAAAGCCGCAATGAAACTTAGCCCCACGGAATATCGGAGACAGCAAATGATTGAAAATAAAGGGTGATCAATCGGAGGGCTGGCTAACCCGCTCGACAGAGAAAATATTTTCCTTATTAGTGTCTGCGTACCCCTACCCTAACTATGAACACCTCATCACCCTCAACCTATAATCCCAGCCGATTACTCTGGGCGGGATTTTTTGCGATTTTGGCCGCTGGCGCCGGCTTCGCCATCCGTGGCGGGATTTTCGGAGCGTGGGCCGCAGAATACGGATTCACAGCAACGCAACTCGGCGCCATTGGTGGTGCTGGTTTTTCAGGATTCTGTTTCGGTATCATCATCGGTGGTCTACTGGTAGATCGTTTGGGTTACGGCAAATTAGTCGCTCTAGCATTTATCGGTCACATTATTTCTGCAGTAGTTACCTTCGGAGCCACCGATGCTTCCAATGCTTACAGTTTCCTCTACTGGGGAATGTTTATTTTTGCTTACGCTAATGGTACACTCGAAGCTGTCGCTAATCCTCTCATCGCAACCCTGTTCCCAGAAAAACGCGCACACTATTTAAATATTCTGCACGCTTCTTGGCCACTCGGCATGGTGATTGGTGCACTCGCCACTTACGTCCTCGGTTCACTTCTTCATATCGGCTGGAAGGGACAACTCGCCTTCTACCTCGTTCCAACCATTGGATACGCATTACTCTTCTGGAACCAAAACTTCCCTAAATCTGAAGCCGCCGAAAAAGGCGCAAGCTTCTCTGAGATGTTAAAAGATGTCGGCTTACTCGGTGCAGCAGTCGCTGGATACCTCTTGGCCATCTTCTTGGGTAATATTTTTGGCAATAACCAAATTGGTTACGCGATTGGTGGTGCCATCGTCATCGGCGTCGGAATTATTACCCGATTTTCTTTTGGTTCACTCTTACTCTTCGTCCTCTTTATCACCCACGCACTCGTCGGAGCAGTTGAACTAGGAACCGACGGATGGATTGAATCGATCACTGGAAATCTTTTCACAGCCGAACAAGGAAAAATCTTATTCATCTGGACCTCTGCAATTATGTTCGGATTGAGATTCTGCGTTGATTTCATTGAGAAGCGCTTAGGTCTTTCTCCCATTGGACTTTTATTTCTCTCAGCAATCACTGCGTTCATTGGACTTCGCCTCGCCAGCGGCATGGAAAGTTTCGCCATCGCAATGATTGCGCTAGGTATCTACGCCGTCGGTAAAACCTTCTTCTGGCCAACGATGTTAGCCGTTGTCGGTGATCGCTTCCCGCGCTCAGGTGCCGTCGCGATGTCCATCATGGGAGGAATTGGAATGCTCTCCGCCGGACTCGTGGGCGGTCCCGGCTTGGGCTACGCGAAAGATCGCTACACGGCTGAAGCACTCAGCAAAGATGCCCCTGCCGTTTATGAATCCGCCAAAGCGTCAACCGTTTCTAATTATCTATTCTTAGAACCGGTCACTGCGGTTGATGGAACTAAATTAGAAGCCGCGAAACAAGCCGGCGAAAAAGGTACTCCCGATCAAAAAGCTATCGTGAAAGCTAATCAGCAAGGCGATCGTGCCACTCTTAAAGCGGATTCCTATATCCCGCTCTGTATGGCGATTATCTATTTACTGCTGCTCTTCTACTTCAAACAAATCGGTGGATACCGTGCGCTCAAAATTGATGAGCAAAGTTAGCGAGTAGTTATTTGTTCCTACAAAAAAGGGCAGCTCAACGGCTGCCCTTTTTTATTAATAGAATCTCAAGACTATTGACGGGGAGTTAAGGTTACTGAACGCAGTCTCATTAACTCTTTACCCGTAATCGTCTCGGTCAGAACTTGGACATTCAGTTCACCGGGCTCCACGGTTACGGTGCCGAGATTTACTTCTACAGCTTCGCCCATTTTAGTGACCTCTCCTTTGAGTTTCTGATTTCCGATTTCCACAACATAGGTACCGCCGAAGGTATCGGTGTTTTTCTTGATCACAGTTCCGCCATCAGTCTCAACCTTTTTGTCGGCAACCGGAGCGTCATAGCTGACAACGACATCAAACTTTGTTTTCTGGTTTAAGCGAGATGACCATTTAACGCCGCACTCTTTCGACTTCCAATCGGTTACATTCATTGAAATGATTTGGCCACGATTAAGTCTCCAACCAGCTTTATCGGTCTTACCTAATAATTCCGCCGAGAAAACACTGAGCTTATTAGGAAGGTTATTTTGTAGGAGAAAAGCTGCATCGCCAGTAGGCGCAGCCTTACACTTAACTAAAATAACCGTGTCGGATTGATCAGGCATGTCTTTTGGAATATCGATTTCTAAATCGAGACCGATGCGTTTAATGGATAATTGTTTGTCTCGGTTTGATAAAAGAACAGCGCTTTCAACATCAGCCTTTAATCCGCCAACAACTAATTTGCCGTCCTTAGGCCAATCGAAGACGTGCAGGTAAAGGTTGTTTCCTTTTAAGGTAGAGTCACCCCAGGCCTGTCTCATGAGAGGCGTGCGGACAGTTCCACGAATGGATTCACCGTTCACATCCCACCACTTACCGATTTCGCTAAGTATGGCTAAATCCTCGGGCGCCATCTTTCCAGTGCCCATCGGGCCAATATTTAAGAGAAGATTTCCACCCTTAGCGGCAGACTTAGCTAAGATATGGATGAAGTGTGCAGGTGACTTATGGGTCTTATCTAACTTGTGATATCCATAAGAATTATTGGTGGTTGGAATTGCTTCCCAGTCTTTCGCTTCGGGCTGAGTCATTGGACCAAACTCCACCGGACAATCGGGGGTCGAGAGGTAATCACCATAGAGCGCTCCAGCTACACGCCGGTTAATGATTAAATTAGGATCCTGCTTACGGAGGTAAGCTAAAATTTCTTCGTTAAGTTCTTTAGGATTATGGTGCGGTGTATCGCCCCAGAAAAGCGTGGGCTGATAATTTTCAATGAGCTCTTTGATTTGAGGAAAAACTTTTTTCGCTACGACGGCTTTACGACGCTCTGGGCCGTTGGGCTCAGGATAACGTGGGTCTCCTGAAATCGACCAGTCTTGGGCGTGAGAATAATAGAAGCCGAGTTTTACTCCGTGTTTATCGCAGGCGTCTTTTAATTCCTTCATGGGATCTCGGCCGAACTTACTCGTCTTTACGACATTGTAGTCATCGACCTTCGAATCAAACATGGCGACGCCATCATGGTGCATGGAGGTAATCACGATATACTGCATACCGGTTGCTTTCACAGTTCTTACCCATTCATCCGCATTAAACTCTACAGGATTAAAAGGTTTTACTACTTTTTCTAAATACTCTGCGCGATTAATTTTCATAATGCGCTGTAGGTGTTCTGCATAGCCTTCGACTTTTTGGCCCTTCCACTCACCGCCAAAGGAGGAGTATACGCCCCAGTGAATAAACATACCAAACTTCGCCTCACGCCACCATGCGAGACGTGCATCTTTATTCGGATCCTGGGCCGAGGGCGTAATTTTAGCTGGTGCAGCAGCGTTGGTTTGCGCGGCTAGATTCCAATCAGGGAAGATGGATAATGCAGCGGTGATAATAAGTAGGGGTAATCGCATAGAGTTTTAGATTCGGGACTCGGGGATAAGTTCCAATATTTAAGTCAGAATTTTTACACTGAAATAAACTAACTCAATGTTTCATTTTCATTCATTTAGGCACTAGCAATAGTATCCCCAAGAAAAAGGGGGTTATCTTCGCCTGACTTAACTTTGGGGCACGGCTTTAGCCTTAAAATATCTATCCATCTTCAACCTTACCCAAAAGTAATATTGCCATAGAGCTAAGCGCTGGCGGTTGGTATTCATTTTAATGAGATTTTGGTGAATTTTTTCTACCAATATTGCTAGCGCGATTGTGTTATTTTGACTGCGAATAAGTTTAGTTAAAATCTCCGTGTTTGTTGAATCCAACTCTTTAATACGTCTATCGAGTTCAACTTCATTGAGGGGCAAAGAGAGAAGACTCTGCCCAAAATTCCGTTGCCTTAATTGATCGAAGTTTTCCGGGGTAATTCGCGGACCAACCCCCCGCGGGGAACAAAGAATGACATGAGCGCCGCTGGCCATAGCCTCGATAGCGCATCGGGCTTTGCCAAATACTAAGTCGTATTGGGAGAGTACCTTTCCAGGGTCGTTTACAAAACCAGATGTTCCTGGACCAATAATATCTAGTCTTATTCCCAGTCGCGAACAGACAGCTGAAATAGTTTGAGCAATTTGTGGCGTGTCTCTTGAACTAAAAAATAAAGCTGCGTTCCGCGGGTGGCTGGGGGGTGGCTGGTTTCTTTCAGAAAATAAATCCAGATCAACCGCGTTGAAGATAATGGGGATATCCTCTCGTTTTAGTCCTGTTTCCCTGATGTAACGTTCTTGGCAAAATGCATCGACGGCGGCCCATTTTTGGATGCATGGCGAACTGCCTGCACGATCGCGACGATTAGTGGCATCATGGCATACTTGAATCGCAGGAGTCCGTGGAAATGCCAAACAAGCCTGAACGGTTTGCAGCAAATGGTGTCCATGAATTACATCGGGCACCCAGTTTAGTTTTCTAAGATTATCTGTAACTATAACCCCGGCGGCGCGGAGAGATGCGACATCCAAATCCTCTTTGAGAACTCGTACAAAAATTGCGCATTGATGCCCCCGGCGTTGCAGTGCTAATGCTAAATCTTTAGTGTGAACCTCACTGCCAGTTCGTCCACCAAGACATACATTAGCAATGAGTATTTTCATTCCTAAGACAGGCCAATTGACGAACGAATCTTTTGAACAAAGGGAACTAGATGTTCGGTGTGCCTAATTACTTCTTTAAACTTCCCACGACTTACCTGGAGCTCACCAAAAGTTTCGTAGAACGGAACGGGTTGCGGTAATTTTGTTAAAATGTCCCTCCCTTCGGCTGGCTTATAAAAACATTCTTTTCTAAAACTTTCCGCTGTATTTTCCTTCAACGCTTTTTGGACCTCTTCAACAAGTTCAGGATAGTTTAGGGCAGCTGCCATCTTTTTTGAAAACTCATCCGTGGTTAATTCTAATGTGATACTGGGAGATAACTTACCTTCCCATGCCTTATCGGGCCGGCCTTCTAGTGGCTGACAGAATACTTGTTTTACCTCCCAGCCAAGTATCGCTGCGCGCTCGACGGATAATGCCGTAAGACAAGCAACTAAGTCGTGACTCGTGTTGAAGCCCTCAACCATATCCGTCAGCAAAAAATCTGGCTGCTCCTTGTAAATTATTTGTGCAACTCCCTCCGTCCACTTTGCTAGTGGCTCCCAATTTTGACTTAATAGATAGGCGTAGATTTCATGATCAGAAAAAACCGGCAAGGACTCGCCCAATTTAGCTCCAGTTTGCTCGATAATTTCTCTGGTACTCGCCAGTCGCCCAACCTTAGACGCACCTCCACCACTGGTAAGTACCTCGACCCTAGGTCTCTGTCTGCTCATCCACCCATGGCAGCGAATTTCATGGCCCGGATGTCCAATGATTAATAACGGCACTTTTCCCACAGTTTTATTTTTAATACGTCTATAAATTTAATCTACAATAATTTTTCTAGCACCCACCAAGCCCAAGGGTTCTCATCCCTTCTAATTAAAGTTCAAAACACTACCCCTTGTCACCGTGTCACCTTGCCCACGTGCCCACTAAATTTTTCTGGCGGAGGGGAAGGGATTCGAACCCCCGGTACCTTGCGGTACATCTGATTTCGAATCAGACGCAATCGACCACTCTGCCACCCCTCCAAACCAGTACAATTGAGGAAGTCTGATGCCGTGGTGTGGGCAAGCGGAAAGTGGATAATCTCTTACCCCTCCCTCCCCGCACACACTAATTCCAACCAATCAGACTAAAAGCCGATTGAATTTCTGGAACCTTGTTTAGTAATCGTCTTCTCTTCTTCCCAGACGGCGAGTCCGGTTTTCACTTCAGTTAAGGAGAGTTGGAAAATATAGGATGCTTGTTGAACACCCTTTGCAGATGCGCGATTCTCTAAAATTTTTCCGGAGAGTGTGTAATCAGGAAGAAGTGGCTTGGCTGATTCACCGGTAACCGCGGCCTGACTTTTACGCGCTTCAGCAGCAGCTTGATCTTCGGGGCCACCGAAACCAATCGCTTTAGCTACGCGCACTTTTCCGCTCTTGGTTAATGAAACAGTCATCTTCTTAACTAACTGGCTGGTATCAAAATTACTTCCGGTGTCATTGGTGACTCGACCCACCATTAAAATAGGAGATCCGTCAGGACGTTTCGCACCCACAAACGCAGGAGAATCATAAAGCGACTTCAACATGGTGTCAGCGGCGAGGGCGAAGTCTTGGACGTTCACAGCATCTAAGCTCACGATACCACTACCGTCATTGGCTTCGATATAACCTGCGTCGCGGGGGGACGAACAACCAGCGAGAGATAAGAGTGCTGCCGAGAGGAATAATTTTTTCATGGATTAAGAATAATTTTGTGGAGGGAAAGTGGACCGCCTTTAGCCGGCGTTTTACAATATAATATTAAAGACTTTGCGTTAGGAACTGTAAATGAGATAGGCGGACGAGCGAGGCTATTTTGAATATTTAATTTCTCCGAAACGGGAACCACCAGCCTCACCATACTGATATTCTTAGGCAAAGTTGCCCAATTTCTAAGATCGGCCTGTGCTGACTGCGTCGTATAGGCATTAGTAGCAATGATTGTCGCCAAGTAAAGAAACCCAGCAGCTTGTGAATTATTACGGCGATTATTTTCCTCGGCAGCTTTATTGGCAACATAGGCAGCGATTCCTTTAAGTGTCGCCGAGGCCACCGCGCGAGTCTTCACAACGGGGAGTTCGTCATTAAACTCTCTAGCAACCATTCCATCTACACTCGCCAGCAGTGTGGGATTAAAAGTTTCCGACTTATACTTTATCGCTAGTGTATCTTGATTAGGCACGGGCGAGATTTTCGGAAAAGCCACGCTCACGATAGGCGCATTGCGGTCAATAATGATGAGAGGTAACTGAAATTTGTGTTCAGTCCATACCGGGGCTTCGCCCGTTTCATGCACCACATAAATAATACACTTACCGTCGACCGCGGGTCGACTGCCCGATGCGGCCGCCCAAATAGCATCTTCCTTAATAGATGGATTTTGCGGAGCTAACGCTTGCGCGCGCTCGAGCGACTTCCGCGCTTTTTCAACATCCTCAATTCCTTGTGCGGTGTGTAAAAAGAAAACTCCATGCAGCCACACCGAAAGAGGATTCATGTAGTCTTGATAAACCGGTAAGCCGACGAAATCAGCCGTACCTTCCGACATCGCACTGCTAACTTCATAACTTCTTACCAGTCGACCCGATGTACTGTCTCGCGCATCGACATTACCCATCTCTTCACGAGCAACGCGTTCTTTTTCTGCACCCATCCGCTTGGCATCTTCTTGCCTAAATAAGGCACGATTCAGTGCGACCCGGGCCTTGGCTTGGTCTCCGAGTTCTAAATAATTCAACGCCCGATAGGTCGCCGCCATGATGCGATCATAGGAGCGTCCTCGATAAGGAAGCGCGTAAGGATTACTAAATGTAGCAATACCTTCGCCGCTCAAGGAAATCTCAGGAGTTAAATCATAACGATCAAACAAACGCTCGACCGCTTCAAAGGTGTCGCAGCTTTCTTTGATTTTTCCAGCCTCGCGTTGTACATTCGCCAACTGTAATTTTAAAACCACCTCATCTTCGGCGGAAGTCTGCGCGACTAAAGTTTGTGCCTCGACGAGCGAATTAACATAATCCCCTGAAAAATGAAGGGCCTGAAAATTTCGTGCCGACTCCGAGTAATTCGAAACGCAACCAGTTAGTGCCACCACCAGAAGTGACGCACTACCTAATCTTAAAGAATTTAATAAGCCTATTGGTGACACGTAGAATTAGCGGCTCGTAGGATAAATAACTGTTTCGGGCAGAGCTTTAGCGTCTACTTTAATATCCACCTTATAACCGCTGTTACTTAATTCTTTAGCCTTACTCTTTATTAATTCTATTTGGGCATCGGTGAGCTTAGCACCGGCCGTTAAATCATGAATAAATTTCACCTGCTCACGCCACGCTACCACACTCTGATCCGTGGGCTTGATAACAGGTCGCAATGACAAACCGGGTGAAATCTTAATACGCTGTTTCCATTCAACAAATCCAGCACGTTCTAAAGAAATATCGTGAAGACCCACGGGAAGGTTAACCGTGGCAGTATCATCAGTCGTACCCACTAGAATGCCGTCCACCAGTATAGAAAATCCACTCAGCTTAACTTGTAGGTTTTCCTTAGAAAGTTCGAGCACGTTGTCTTTATTCACGACCAGACGCGGGAAGCTTAACTCATCCGCGGTAATCACAATAGACACAGCGATTTCTTTAGAAATTTTGGTGGCCGAATCCTTGAGTACATTTGCAATCTCCAAGCCTGCTTTCGTAGCAATACTGTCCGCTAAATTTGAGGACTGTTCGGAATCGGGTAAAATTTGTTCACTGAGATTAAAATCTTTTGCCTCACCGGAAGCCACTGCCACGTTCGCACCCGTGATATCAATAATCCGCCAAGAGAGTGTGGCGGCCATTCGGCGTTGTTTTTGTCCCAAAATATCTACGCTCACTGAGCTAAAATTAGCGACGTCGACGTCGATAAGAAAATTAGCTCCGCGACCACGTGCTTCATTAATCATTTCTTTTTGCGTGCCCAGTTTTGCCTCGACCGGTGAAACAGAAACTCCCGTTGCGGATGACTTAGATGAAAGTTTAGGACCGATCAGACCACCAAAATAGGCCGACTCGCCAGAAAAACCACGAACTACTAATAAGGCAGAGCGGTCGGATGCCGTTGAACTTTTAACCTCATCAGCAAGCAATGTCTGACCGGTGATTAAACCGACAACTAAAAAAACCGCGGTGAATAATTTCATGATCTGGATCATACCCCCCTAAGAATATGTTTCAACACATACCTACGACTTTTGTGTAATAGAGAAATAGTATAAATAAAATGGCCCGACTTTTCAGTCGGGCCAAGTGCTAGAAGCAATCCAGATTAAACTTAGAAGTTATAACCTACAGAAACGCCAAACTTGTCGCCACCGGCATTTTCATCTTGGAAGGCGTAGTTAAGAGACAAATCAAGATTTTTGGTTATATTGTATCTTAAGCCGATGTTGTATGAATTGTCTGTTGAATCAAGATCAGCAATGCCGACTGATCCAGAAATAGCGATAGCGGCAGCTAGCGTCTGAATACGGGCGTATCCGACAGAGAATTCGAACTGGCTGTTAATTGCTTGGCGATAGTTTATGTTAAATCCTTTTTGCTCGGCTGACATAAGGCCTACAGCAAGATAGTTATCAAACTCACCATATACCGTTCCTGTTTTATATGAATAACCAATAGCTAAATCACCGGGGCCAACGGAAAATTTGTATGCGAGTCCAAAACCCGAAAGCTTACCACTGAGACCCGAAGCATCACCCTTGGTATCTACATCATCATAGATGCCTGATACAATGATGCTATTAGCTAATAAGGCGGTTGCCGTGACATTGTAACCCTTGAGCAAATCGTCGGAAGAATATCCAACGGCGATACGGTTATAATTAAGACCAGATTTAGCAGCTGGAGCGGTTTGCGCAAAGGCTGGGGTAACAGCAGCTGCGAGGAGGAGTAGGTATAATGATTTCATACGAGTCCTTTTTATACAAAAGCTAGTCTACCCTTCAAGACAAATTATACTATAATTATATTGTAAATTTATAAGTGGTTACTGGCCTGGTTATTGAGCTTACGTTCTTTTTAAATCAGTTTAAGGGGGTAACGAGAAACCACCTTAGTGACGATTGGGCCAATTTTCAAGCAGGCCGAAATAGCGGTAAAACTTTCCTTAATTTAAGCTATTTTTAGGTAAAAATAACCCCAGAGCAA
>JBBAUU010000041.1:0-10990 GCA_040398065.1 Opitutales bacterium
TTTGGGTCGCAAGATTGAGATTTGTATTAAAATTATCGTTGTCGAACTTAGCGTTGGCGATGAGGGCTTTGAGGGTGTGGAGCCAAGGGACTTCCGCGGGTGAGAGAGAATTAATATTTAATTTATCAGCAATTTCTCCTGCGCTGATTAAATCGTTATCGAGAAAGGCAACTAAGCCCGAGAGTAGATTCTTGCTGGGAGAATCGGGAATACTTTTCAGAGCGGCTTTGGCTTCGGCGCTTTTATTTCGTTCGATGAGGCAAGTCGCTAGGCCCAGTTGAGCTGCGCTCTTATCTTGGTCGGACGCATTTTTACTCTTAATGACTTCGTTGAACAGTTGGATGGCGCTGGAGGATAGACCGGCCTCTTGGGCTTGTTGGGCTAATTGCAGTAAGCTACGATCGCGTGCGGTGGGGAGTGATTTGTCATCTACCGAGGATAAAATCGGGACCGGAATATCTTGGGCGACTAGGACGCTGAACGACAGACTGAATAGTCGAAGAGCGGTGACTAGTGTAAGGCGTAACATGCCCGCGTAGTGTGGCGAAGGAGAACGCTGCGGGCAAGAGGCGAGTGAGAGGGCCTTACGCCTTCTTATCTAAGCCAAAAGCCGTGTGAACGGCGCGGATGGCGGCGTCGGCTTTCGCGGGATCGAGGGCGACAGAAATCTTAATTTCGGAGGTCGTGATCAGTTCGCTATTAACGCCGACGGAAGCGAGGGCTTTGAAGAGTGTGCCAGCGACGCCGGGGTGGGAGATCATGCCGACGCCGACGATGGAAAGTTTGGAAATTTCGCCGGCGGAGCGCACGGTGCCGGAGCCTAATTTCTTGAGAGTTTGGCTGACGACTTTTTCGACGCGCACGAATTGATCGGTGCTGACGGAGAAAGTCAGGTTGGACTTACCATCTTTGCCGAGGTTCTTGATGATCATGTCGACGCTGAGGCCAGATTCGCCCAGGTCGTCGAAGAGGGTGGCGATGGCCTGAGGGTTATCGGGCAGGTCATTGACGGTGACGCGCGTTTGGAGTCGGTCGAGGGCGACGCCAGCGATGGCTGCGTCTTCAAGGGTTTTGTCGATAGCTTTCACGAGTGTGCCGGGTTGGTCATTAAATGAAGAACGAACTTCAAAGGGAACATTATATTTTTGAGCGAATTCTACGGAGCGAGATTGCATGACCTTGGAACCGCTGGAGGCAAGTTCAAGCATTTCCTCGTAGGAAATCTCATGCATTTTTTTCGCGGATAAAACAATGCGAGGGTCGGCGGTGTAGACGCCGTCGACGTCGGTATAAATTTGGCAGACGTCGGCTTTAATGGATGCCGCTACAGCAATCGCCGTGAGATCGGAGCCGCCGCGACCGAGGGTGGTGATTTGGCCATCGGGGGTGACGCCTTGGAAGCCGGCGACGATGACGACTTTACCTTCTTCGAGGCGTTCGGCGATATCTCCGCCGGTGATTTTGATAATACGGGCGCGCGTATGAACGGCGTCGGTGATAATTCCGGCTTGGGCGCCGGTACGGGAAACTGCGGGTACGCCGATGGCGTGAAGGGCGATGACTGTGAGGGCGATCGTTTCTTGTTCACCGACGGTCATTAAGACGTCCATCTCACGTTCGTCGGGCAAAGGCATCAGAGCTTTCGCACGTCCGATCAATTCATTCGTCACACCACTGCGTGCGGAGACAACGACGACCAGTTTATGACCTTTGGACCACTGTTCTTTAATTTTGGCCGCAACGTTTTGGATGCGATCCACATTGCCGACGGAAGTGCCGCCGTATTTTTGAACAATCAGTGCCATCCGAAATTACGATTCAGGGTTGAAGATGCGAAGAAGGAAAGGCTCTTCGAGAACGGTTTTTAAGCGGCGTAATTCTTTGAGAACAGCGTCCATTTTTCGTTCGCTCACGGGGTAGGTTGAAAGAGTGACGGTGCCGCGACCTTTGTTCGGGTGTTCGTATTGAATCACGCGAGCGATGGAAACTTTGTGTTTCGAGAAAATTTTATAAACACCTTCGGAGACACCCGCTTTGTCTAATAACGAAAGACGGAGGTAGAACGGAGAAATGATTTCATCGAGGTCGCCCATGCGGACTTCGAGGCCTTGTTTTTCGCGGGCGACTAAGTCGTCACCCGAGAGACCTTGTTTGGAATTACCGGTGAGGGCAGCGATGGCATCAACGATATCACCAATCACCGCTGAGGCAGTGGCATCGCCACCGGCACCGCGACCGGCGAGGGTGGTGGCACCGACGACGTCACCGCGAAGGGTGATGCCATTGTTGACGCCGGAAACACGAGCGAGGATATCGCGATTAGGAACGAGTGCAGGATAGACTCCGACGGTCATCCAATTCTTTTCAAAGTTACGTTGAATGACGGCGAGGTGTTTGAGCGCGAAGCCGAAGCGGCGGGCGAAGTCGATATCCGCGGGGCCAATATTTCTGATACCTTCGACGAGGGTGCGGTTAGCGGGTGCCCATTTTCCGTGGGCGAGCCAGGCGAGGATGGAAGCTTTATGCCAAGCATCGATACCATCGACATCGAGAGTGGGATCCGCTTCAGCGTAGCCGAGTTCTTGAGCTTCTTTGAGAGCGTCAGCAAAAGACAAACCATCTTCGCCCATGCGAGTGAGGATGTGATTACAAGTTCCGTTGAGGATACCTACGATCAGTTCGAAACGATTGGCGGCGAGGCCTTCACGGATTGCTTTGATGATAGGGATACCACCGGCGACGCTGGCTTCGAAGAGGAATTGTCCGCCATGTTTGCGAACGGCTTTGAAGATTTCAGGACCATGACCGCAGAGGAGGGCTTTGTTAGCGGAGACGACGACCTTACCTTGATTGAGTGCACGCAGGGTGAACTCTTTGGCTTTGGTGGTTCCGCCAATCAGTTCGCAGACGACGTGGACATTTGGGTCATCAATGACTTCGTAAGCGTTCTTGGTAATTTTACTTTTCGAAATTTTGATCGCGCGAGATTTTTTGGGGTCGCGCAGGGCGACTTTACGTAAATCGATTTTTACGCCGAGGCGTGATTCGAGGTCCGCTTTTTTGTCGGTTAAATGTTTCCAGACGCCTTGGCCTACAGTGCCAAAGCCGAGAATGCCGATGCCGATGGTGCGTGGAGCTGACATAAATTATTTTTTGGGTGAGCCGAAGCGACTTTCGGTGCCTTGGCGTAAGCGCTCGATATTCGCGCGGTGGGTCCAGATATTAAAAAGGGCAAGCAAGGTAGCGAAGATGATTTCGGTCGTGGAGTCTTTCACGACCCAACAGGTAATCGGAAGAGAGATACCCAAGAGCATTGAAGCCAAGGAAACATATTTGGTGCTGTAAAAGGTGATTACCCAAATCACAACGCCCACTAAAATTGGGATGGGTAAAATGATTGAAAGACCACCAATCGTTGAAGCGACGCCTTTGCCGCCTTTGAATCGGAGAAAAACGGAGTAGCAGTGTCCGAGCAGTGTGGCGACAAAAGAGGTGATGAGGATGCTGTCGGTATTGGGGTCGGTGAGTGCTTTCGCGAAATCATCCATGGTACCATCCCAATGCGTGTTGAGGCTCCAGATCAGGAAGAAGGGCAGGAAGGTTCCGAGGGCGCCCTTGAATACATCCAAACCAAAGACTAAATTGCCGGCGCCTTTTCCGAGCACGCGTTTGACATTCGTCGCTCCAGGATTTCCGGAACCTACTTTTAAAATATCTACGCCCTGATTTTTGGCGACGAGTACAGCGAAGTTAATCGAGCCAATGAGGTAACCAGTCAGTAGATATAGACCGTACTCGATGATCTGAGCTGGATTCATGAAAACTAATTAGGCGTCGATTAATTGTACACGAACAATCGCAGAGTTTTTTTGAATCTCAGCGAGGGTGGCAGCAGAGGGAGCGGAGTCCAACTGGTAGACCGCGAAAGCGTTGGTACCGCCGGTACGACTTAAAGCCATGTTGGCGATATTTACTTTTTCTTTGGAGAGGATGGTGCCCAGGGCGCCAATGATTCCAGGCTGATCTTGGTTTTCGATTAAAAGCAATTTACCTTCGGGAACAAACTCGAGCGTGCGACCGTTGATGGAAACGATGCGAGGAGATTGAGCTTTGCCTAAAACCGTTCCGGCGATGGAAACAGATTTTCCACCGGCTAAAATTGCTTCAACGTGGATGAGTTCTTTGTAGTCAGCCTCAGCGGATGAGCGGATGCTTTGAACTTCAACACCGAGAGCCTTTAATTTGCTGGGTGCGTTTACGTCATTCACGCCTTCCACGATACCACGAAGGTAACCTCGTTGGATGGAGCGAGAGATGGCACCAGCGCCTTGTTCCGAGCCGGTTCCAAAAGTCGTGAGACGAATGGATTCGATGCGACCTGGGGCAGCGAGTTGGCGAACGATGGCGCCGAGTTTTTCTGCTAACGAAAGGAAAGGACGGATGGTGCTGAGGGTTTGCGAATCAACGGAAGGTAAGTTCACGGCGTTGGCGGGTGAACCACCGTTGAGAACGGCGATGGCGGCTTCGGCGACTTCGACACCGACGTTTTCCTGAGCTTCGGCGGTTGATGCGCCTAAGTGAGGTGAGAGGTGTGCTTTGGGAAGTGTACGGAGAACGTGATCTTTAACTAAAGGCTCTTCGACGAATACATCGAATCCACAGCCACCGCATTGGCCAGATTGCATAGCGGCGGCGAGCGCTGCTTCGTCGACAATTCCACCGCGGGCGCAGTTCACAATCTTAACACCCTTTTTCATTTTGCTGAAAGCGGCGGTATTGACCATGCCTTCAGTTTGCGGGGTGAGCGGCATGTGCACCGTGATGTAATCCGAAACCGCGAAAACTTCGTCGAGGGTCGACATATGTACGCCGAGGGATTTCGCACGAGCTTCGGTGAGGTAAGGATCGTAAGCGTAAACCTTCATGCCGAAAGCGATGGCACGTTTGGCGACTTCGGCGCCGATGCGGCCGAGTCCTAAGATTCCTAAATTTTTACTAAATAATTCTGTACCTGAAAGTGTTTTACGGTCCCATTTACCTTCGCGCATGGATTGAACGGCTTCAGGAACAGGACGAGCGAGAGAGAGAAGGTGTGAAAAAGTTAGCTCGGCGGTGGCGACGGTGTTGCCTGAAGGAGTGTTCATCACGATGACACCGCGTTCGGTGGCAGCATCGACATCGATATTATCGACGCCTACGCCGGCGCGACCTACGCAAACAAGTTTCTGTGCGGCGTTGAGTACTTCACGGGTGATTTGCGTCTCGGAACGGACTAAAATCGCGTGCACGTCCTTAACCAATTCGAGCACCTTTTCGGGTGATGAACCGTAGGCTTCAACGACCTCATAGCCTGCTTGGGCTTTGAGGAGGGCGACCCCAGTGGGTGAAATCTTATCAGCGACGAGTACCTTTGGCATAGAGGGTAGGATTTGAGACAGAAAACGAGCCCCTTGGCAAGGCAAGCCACTTACCCTAAACTATTGTCATAAAGGGGTTTCAGAGCCTGCGATGGGCATAATCAGCCAAATCATAGCAATCAGGGCTCATTTCCTCAATAAATCGGCATGGGTCAAGCGGTCGGTAGCCTTCGCCTGATGTCGTAAAACGTGGGGCGAAGAGATACAAAAGATTTTCGGCGCGTGTGCAGGCTACGTAAAACAGGCGGCGCTCTTCTTCGACATCACCTTCATCGATCGCGCGAGTTAAGGGTAAGAGTCCATCGGCCACGCCCAGTACAAATACGATTGGGAACTCCAGACCTTTCGATTGGTGAATGGTTGTCAGCTTCAACATGTCTTCCTGAGGTTCCGGATCTTTATCCGAAGTTTCTCCATTCATTAAAACTACTTGGGCGATTAAATCACCGAGGTCGGGAAACTTTGAGGCGAAACCAATCAAGCCGGTCAAATCTTGTTCGCGATCTTTCCAGTCGGGAAAAAGTGTTTTCATGTGCGTGCCGTACCAACCTTCAATGCACACCCGAACCGTTTCGGCTGGAGTGCGCGAAATCTTCTCATCATGTTTTTCGCGAGCGTGCGTAAATAAATCGGTCGAAGGATTTACGGGGGCAGGTTTTTGTTGGGCGTTTTCAATCCCTTCGAGCATGTCCTCGAGGGTGATGGTTAGATCATTGAAATCGTCTTTGGCGACATCGGTCACTTTCTTGAGAACGGCGGGGTCGCGCAGGGCACGGACGAGGCCACGTCGCTGGGTCGCGTCCACTTCTTGGGCGGCTCGAATAATTTTATCGGCGCCGATGGGCCCGATTTTAGGCAATAGACACAGTACTCGGGAGAGGGCGACGGAGTCGTTTGGATTATGGATAAACCGCAGGTGGGCTAAGATATCTTTGACGTGGATTAGATCGAAGAACTTATGTCCGCTGGTGATGACGAAGGGGATGCCGAGTGCGTTGAGTTCCATTTGCAACTCGATGGATTGATAGTGAGCCCGGTATAAAATATGAATGTCGGCTAAAGGATGTCCTTCTTGATGAAGCTGATGAATTTTGCGTCCGACCAGTTTCGCTTGTTGGGAAGTATCGCCGACCGTGAACAAAGTCGGTTGCATGCCACTGCCGCGTACTGCTTTTAATTTTCTTTCAAAGCCATCGACACTGGGACGATGTGCTAAAATTTCATTCGCGAACGAAAGAATCTCGGGCGTGGAACGATAATTAATATCGATCGTATGAATCCGGGTTCCCGGATGACGTTGAGGGAAGGTGACGATATTTTCCCAGTCGGCTCCGCGCCAGGTGTAGATACATTGGGCGTCATCACCGACGGCCATGATTTGATGTTCCGAGGCGAGGAGATCGATGATTTTACTTTGGAGTCGATTGGTATCCTGGAACTCATCGACTAAAAGATGTTGAAAACGTTGGCGATAATGGGCGAGAGCGGCGGGATCTTTTTCTAAGACTTGAAGCCAGAGGACTAAGAGGTCATCGAAGTCGCAGACGTTGCGCGCCTTTTTGGCTGCTTCGTACGCTTCGCAGAATTTGATTAATTTTTCGGGTCCACCTTTCATCCAATCCAATCGCTCGCGCATCACATCTACCACTGGTCTCAGTGTATTACGGGCGTGCGAATAGGCGTCGAGTATGACGGGTGCTTTGGGATTGGTTTTATCTTTGATGAAGGCGCCGTCGATTTCTTTGATGATTCCAGAAAAAAGCTGTTCGGATTCTTTTTGGTCGATGATGGTGAAGTCAGGATTGCGATCGGCGGCTTGAGCATTTCGTCGCAGGATACGTTGGGCGATCGAGTGGAAGGTGCCGCCCCAGAACTGTCCGCGTGGAACGCCCGTAAGATCCTCGACGCGCTCGAGCATTTCCTTGGCGGATTTATTGGTGAAAGTGAGGAGGAGGATGTCCCACGGTTTGGTACCTTGATGCAGCAACCAGGCGACGCGGTAGGTGAGGGTGCGAGTTTTTCCGGAGCCTGCGCCAGCTAAGACTAATGCGGGTCCACGCGGCGATGTAACGGCGGCGTATTGTGCTTCGTTCAGTTCAGCTTTAAAGTCGACAGGAGGATAACCTTGCACGGCTTAGGCGGAATGAGTCTTGCGACGTTCGAGTAGATTAAATTTTACGACTTGTTCGTCTGCTTTATAGGACGAGCGGACGAGCGGACCCGATTCGACGTGTTTGATGCCGAGACCGAGTGCAAAAGTTTTCCATTCGGCAAATTCATCGGGGTGAACCCAGCGATCGATGGGTGCGTGTTCTTTGCTCGGGGATAAGTATTGTCCGATTGTGATGATATCGACTCCGGCTGCTGCGATGTCTTTTAATAATTGAGCGACTTCTTCTTTCTTTTCTCCGATGCCGAGCATGAGTCCGGTTTTGGTAATGAATCCGCGTGACTTAGCATGTTTTAAAACCCAGAAGGACCGGTCGTAGCGAGCCGTTTTGCGGACGGGACGTTGGAGACGTTCGACGGTTTCTAAGTTATGATTTAAGATATCGGGCTGAGCATCTAAAAGTGTATCCAGGTGAATTTGTTCACCGCGGAAATCGGCGGGAAGAACTTCGATGGTGGTGTTAGGATTTCTGTGGCGGGTGGCGCGGATGGTGGCGGCCCAGACGGAAGCGCCGCCATCTTTTAAGTCATCGCGCGCCACGGAGGTGATGACGACGTGACGCAATTTCATTTGCGAGATCGATTCAGCGACGCGAGCTGGCTCGCCTAAATCTAATTCGCTGGGTCGACCGGAAAGCACAGCGCAAAAAGTACAGGAGCGGGTGCAGACGTTGCCGAGGATCATCACGGTGGCTGTGCCGCGTGACCAACATTCGCCCAGGTTGGGGCATTGGGCGGACTGACAAACCGTGTGCAGTTTGTTTTTGTCCACGTTTTCGCGAGTCTCAAGATAGTCAGGCCCGGAGGGTAGAGGGGCGCGGAGCCAATCTGGTTTTCGGGCGGACTCGATCATCGGACATTCACCATTAGGGAATCTGGCAGGTTTTCAACCCTACAAAAGAAAAGGGGCGTTCTCCTATCCGAGAACGCCCCTTAGCTATAAAGACTTAATTAAACCTTAGAAGGTTTTCTTAAGTGTTACTGCGAAGATATCTTTGTTGATCGAGTTGTTGGTGTTCCAAGTGCGGTTTGATGCACCAGGAGCATTGCTGTAAGCAAGAGTTGCAGCGAAACCAGCAACAGGGTAGGTCAATGATACTGAGTAATCTTCTTCAGTTACGTTAGCGTATTCAGCCCAACCGTAGTGGAGACCGAGGTCGAGACCTTTGACAGCAGGGATGCTGTAGGTGTAACCGAGCTCGTAGTAGTAACCGTAGTCGGTGAAACCGTAACCACTTGAGGAGTTCGAGATTTCTTTGGAAACTTTAGCGGTTACGCCAGCGTAGGTAGCAGCAACGTTAAGTTCGCCGAAGTTGAGGTTAACGAATGATTGGTAGTAGTAAGCAATGTAGCCAACTGAGAGGTCTACATTTGAAACTTTGAACGCGTAGTTAGCGTAGAAATCGAATTCAACACCGTTAAGGTAGTCGCCTTCGTTGTCTTGAACGTTGGATCCCCATACGCCAGCCGAGAGACCGGAGGTGTGGGCTACATCAAAGCCACCTTGGATGGCCATGCCGTTATCGGTTTGTGAAATGCCACGCCAGATGTAGTTGCTGGTGATAGCGAGGTTGGCCGACTGTGACCATGCAGCAGCAGGAGCAACAGCAGGAGCAGCAGCGTCTGCCATAGCGGCAGCGGCAACGAGGGTGAGGGTTGTTATGGATGCAATATTTTTCATAGCGTTTTCCTTGGTAATGCTATTTTTTTGAATGTCCAATCTTTATTTCACTTTGTGAACATTGAATAAACTTATTATCGGTATGCCAAAATCTGTCTAAAATAAGGCAAATGCTGACAATTTTTAGGCTAAATGCCTATGACTCGGACTGGATTGCTGATTTATATGTCCGTAAATATTCTTTGGCCGCAGCACTCCAGGAGAATTCCGACGACATTGCAGTCTTCTGAACTGATTTAAAATCTTTCTGTGAACTATAAAGTTTGAGCGCTTGATTGATCGCCCACTCGATTGCGGGACTATCGGAATTATTAAAGACGATGCCACTGCCTTCAGCGGATTCTTCGTTCCAAGTTTTTACAGTGTCAGCTAATCCACCCGTCGCACGCACGATAGGAATCGTACCGTAGGCCATCGAGTAGAGTTGATTAAGTCCACAGGGTTCAAAGCGACTGGGCATTAAAAAGAAATCGCAACCGGCTTCGATTTGGTGAGCGAGTGCATTATTGTAGCCGATGCGCACGGCAGCGGACTGAGAAAAATCTTCCGCGAGTTTTTTATAATTATTTTCTAATGTCGGATCGCCGCTGCCGAGTAAGACGAACTGAATTTTTCCAGCACGTAAAAACTTAGGTAATACGGGCAGGGCTAAATCTAAGCCCTTTTGTTCCCATAAGCGTGAAACTACACCAACCAGGGGGATATCACTTTGTGGGCTGAGGTTTAATTGTTTTTGTAGGTCTAATTTACACGCCGCTTTATTTGCAGGTTTTTTGTGATCAAAATTTTTGACTAAGTTTTTGTCAGTGGCAGGATTCCATTCTTCCATATCAACGCCATTAAGGATGCCGGTGAGGTCGGCTTTGCGACGTCGCAGAAACTCATCTAATCCGAATCCATACTCTGCTGTTAAAATTTCTTGAGCGTACGTTGGGCTCACGGTGGTCACTTTATGGGCGTGTAGTATTCCGCCCTTTAAAAAATTCACTCCGCCGTAGCATTC
Organism: Opitutales bacterium; assembly: GCA_040398065.1. Lineage (GTDB taxonomy): Bacteria > Verrucomicrobiota > Verrucomicrobiia > Opitutales > UBA953 > UBA953. The sequence goes on from JBBAUU010000041.1 coordinate 10,271, forward strand.
AATTTCGTCGGGGTGAAATAACCATTCGGGTAAATGCAGGAAGGGCATGACACGTTTACTTAGGAGACCTTGGTGTTGCAGATTATGAATGGTGAGAACGGAGGCAGATTTTCCGAGCAAGGTACCTTTGGCGGTCGTGTTGAGTAAAACGGAAATCAGCCCCGTGGTCCAATCATGACAGTGAATGACGTCGGGTATCCAATTCAGGGCCAGACAGGCATCGAGGGCGGCGCGACCGAAGAAACAGGAGCGCTCGGCGACATTTTCTTGGGCTGGGTAAATTTCACGCGCACCATAGTATTCATTATGTTCGATGAACCAAGCTTCTGCCTTCGGTGCTAAAGCGATTTTTCTGACGCGGCAGGTGGCGCGGAGTGGATCTCCCGCGACGTTCACTTTTAATGACTCGATGAGGGTGCCGAGTTTTTCTTGATCGGGCACGGAACCATAAAGAGGAGAAACCACACGCACCTCATGTCCCTCAGCGGCTAGGGCTTTGACCAGACCAGCCACCGCATCACCTAGGCCACCTGCTTTGGACCACGGCGTGAGCTCGGGACTGATGTGCAGAATCTTCATCCAAAATTATTTTGCCGGTTTTGCACTGCGACCAATCCAATTGATTAGCGGTACGCATGCTAAAAGTAAGACGAAGGCGATCACCATGGAAAAGTTTCCAGCAAAATCGTGAACGGTGCCTAAGAAGGAAAAATCTTTTGC
>JBBAUU010000042.1:0-10829 GCA_040398065.1 Opitutales bacterium
TGAACCCGTTCACACCAAAAGAAAAGACCGTGAATTGGAAATTGCTCGTATGTTGGGAGATCGCACGAGCAAGGTCGCCCTCACGCACGCACGCGAGTTGCTGGATGCCGCTGAGTAATTTATTTTTTGATAAAGCGATCCAACTTCAGTCGCTGAATCATCTTTAAACCAATCGCTGCGGCCCAGGGCTTAGGTAAGCGTGCGCTAAATATGCCTAATAATTTATTTTTCCATCCAGTGATTACCTGAGGCTTGTTTTTCGCCATAGCCCGCAACGCCTCATCAGCACATTCGTCGGCGGTTTGTCCGCCTAGCCCCGTTGAACTAATAAAACCTGCGGCTTTAGAGAAATTAGTTGAAACCGGACCGGGGCAAATGGCGACACTGCGGACTCCGTATTTTTTCATTTCTGCATCGAGCGCGATACTCCAGTGAAGGAGAAACGCTTTGGTGGCCGCGTAGGTAGACATGAGTGGGGTAGGCTGGTAGCCAGCTAGGGACGCGACGTTTGCGATTTGTCCTCCGCGTGATTTTAATTTTTCAATCAACAAGCCAGTAAGATAAACGGGTGCCGATGTATTCAGCTCTACCATCTTCATGGTGTGTTCCAAATTGGGAGCGGGAAACTCGCCGTAGGCCCCGATTCCACTATTATTAATTAATAGAATAGTGCCCTGTTGGGGCATTAGTTTTTGTAATTCAGTTACAACTGACTTAATTTCAAGGGGTTGAGACAGGTCGCAGGTAAGATGAGTAAAGTTCAGATCATTCGAAACGTCTTGTGGGGGCGTGCGAGATAGGTTGAACACGGCAGCCCAAGTGCTAGACTTTTCTATACGCGAAAGGAGTGCGCGCCCGATGCCCGAAGAAGATCCTGTGATGATGATACATGAAAATGATTTCAAAAAGTTATCTATGGATTTTTTAGAAGACATGGTGCGTAGCTTTTCGTTTATCCAAACCCCAATAAATAAATGAGCAACACAGCAATCGTTATCTCGGGTGTTCATCTAGAACTCACCGAGGCCCTGAAAGTAACCGTGCGCAACAAAGTTGAAAAACTTCTACGTCACAATGACCGTATCGTGAGAGTATTCGTGGAATTGGTTTTTAATCATACCCGAGATCATGCCCGTGAGTTTGGTGCGCAGATCCGCCTAGAACTACCGGGGCCTGATATTGTCGTGCGCGAAGAATCAGAAGATTTATACAAATCTATCGATATCTTGGTCGATAAAGTGGATCGTCAGTTGCGCCGCCGGCATCGCCTCGAAAAAGAAAAGCGTAATCATCCAGGCACGACGGACTTGGGTTCGCTCGGTAAAAATTCATAGACTTAAGTTCAGTTCCACTAAAGACCCCTAGTTCATAGCCTAGGGGTTTTTATTTTATACACTTGTTTTCTCGCCCAAGCTGGGGGGTTGGTTCTAGGGTGGGGCCATGCGGATTTATTTCATGGGCATTTGCGGTACCGCCATGGGCAATGCGGCATTATTGATGCGTGCCCTTGGACATGAAGTGATGGGTTCGGATACGGGTATTTATCCGCCCATGTCGAATCACTTAAAAAATGCCGGCATTGAGATTTTGGAAGGTTGGAACGCCGAGCGCCTCGCCACGTTGCGTCCTGATTTAGTCGTCGTTGGCAATGTTGCTTCGCGCGGTCATCCCGAAGTCGAATACCTCTTACAGTCGTCACAAAACTATATTTCCCTACCACAACTCCTTCGCAGTCACTTACTGGGCGATCGAAAGAATATCGTCATCGCCGGCACTCACGGAAAAACGACAACCACTTGTCTGGCCGCATTTTTACTTAAAGAAGCTAACGCTAATCCTGGTTGGCTTGTCGGCGGCGTGCCGCGTGATTTACCTGATAGCGCGTTTGTGGGTCAAAAGGGCGGGGCCTTTGTGATTGAGGGCGATGAGTACGACTCCGCCTTTTTCGATAAGCGGAGTAAATTCATTCAGTACCTTCCTCATATTTTAGCTATAAATAATATCGAATTCGACCACGCTGATATTTTTCGCGACCTAGAAGATGTTTTAAGAACGTTTTCGCACGGCCTGCGTGTGGTGCCAGGTAATGGCGTCATCGTTGCAAATGGTGATGATATTAATGTCATGAACCTGGTAAATAAAGTGACTTGGGCTCCGGTGGTGAAGGTGGGCGTTGGTGAACACAACGATGTTCAAATTAGGAATTTCTCCGAATCCTCTACGGGCTCAACTTTTTCAATCTTTTGGAAGGGTACACTTTGGGCTAAAGTAGAGTGGACCTTAACGGGTTTATTTAATGCCCGTAATGCAGCCATCGCCGCCGCCTCTGCCGGACTATTTTTAAATTCGCAAAACCCCACGCAGTTAAAACTCGATTCCCTCAAAAAGTTTAAAGGCGTGATGCGCCGCCAAGAGGTTTTGATCGAAAACAAGAACTTGGTTTGTATTGAGGACTTCGGTCACCACCCCACCGCCATTCATTGTACGCTGGAGTCGCTGCGTAATCGTTATCCAACCTTTGAATTAGTCGCCTGTTTTGAGCCTCGGAGTAATACCGCTGCTCGCAAGGTCATGCAGGATAGTTTTGGCGAAGCTTTAGCCCTAGCAGATACTATTTATTTACCGCCCGCCCACCGTGCTGACAAATTAGGATCCGATAGTTTTGATAGCACGGGTATTGCGAAAACCTTACAGCAAAAGGGCCGTCAGGCTTGGGCCTGTGATTCCCATGAAAGTCTTTTACAGAAACTCATTTTGGATTCCCGCTCAGCCACGAAGCCGAGACTAGTCGTCTTTTTCTCTAATGGATCGTTTGGCGGAATTATCCAAAAGTTTGCCCAGACCTTCAAACAAAACTAATTAGGCTAAGCCTAATAGTTTTTTCGCCTGAATTTCATCTTTCGAAATCTGCGCTTTTAAATCTTCTAAGGAATCAAATTTTTTCTCTCCGCGAATTCGATAAAGCCAGCGAACGCGCACGGTGTCTCCGACTTGCGGAAGGGTCCCGCTGACCTTTAAGAGGTGAGATTCAAGCAGAGGTTTAACCGGCTCCTTTTCAACGGTCGGGCGAACTCCCCAGTTAGCTACGGCTGGCTCTGCGATGCCACTGGCACTAATACATTCAACAGCATAAACACCAAAGGCTGGTTGCAGTTCGGGACTCCATGCCATGTTTAAAGTCGGATAGCCAATGGTTCTTCCGAGTTTCTGCCCTTCAATTAAAACACCCTCGGCTTCGTAGGGTCGGAGGAGTAGGCGATTGGCTAATTCAATATTTCCGTCAATCAGTGCACCGCGAATACGTGAGCTGCTCACGGAGTCACCTTCGAATTCAACGGCTGGACAACTATGCACCGAAAGCCCTAGTGGTTTAGCGTCATGCATCAATCGTTCCGCATTACCCTGACGATTTTGTCCGTAATGGAAATTATTTCCAATATGAATACTGCGCAGATTTTTGAACTGGTGCATGAGCCACGCAGGAAAATCCTGAGCTAAGAGCGCGGCGTATTGAGCATTAAAGGTTTGATTATGGATAAACTGAGCTCCGGCCTCGGTGAGACGTTCATCTTTTTGCGCACGAGTGAAAAGTAATGGCACGGGTTTATCGGGACGCAGGATGCGACTGGGATGCGGATCAAAAGTCATTACCCCCACTAAGCCACCATCGCAACGAGCTTGATCGCGTGCGGAATGCAATACAGCACGATGCCCCAGGTGGACTCCATCGAAGGCACCAATCGCTAAATGGAGGGGAGGGTGTTGACTCATCCTAAGGCAATGCTGGGTACGACTTCATTCACAGGAATCAGGCAATCCCGTAATTGTTGCGCATTCATCGCGCCTAACTGTTCCAAAGTTTTTCCGCGTTCGATACTGAGATTTCCTGAATGCGTACGACGTAACATCGAGAGGTGGGCCCCGGGTCCGAGCTTCTTACCTAAGTCGAACGCCAAGGTTCGGATGTAAGTACCTTTGGTGCATTGTACTTTAAAAGTGAATTTGGGACTAACCCAGCTTTGTAATTCCAAAAGATTAATACGGATGAAACGCGGCTCTCGTTCGATTTCGATTCCCTTGCGGGCTAATTCATAAAGTTTTTTACCACCGATTTTTTTCGCCGAATGCATCGGGGGAGTTTGATACTGGTCGCCCAACATCGATTTTAAAGCGTCGGTAATTTGTGCTTCCGAAAGGGGTGGCACGGGTTGAGTTTCAGTTATCTCTCCATCTGCATCCTGACTGTCGGTCGTTACACCCAGTGTGGCTTCGCCTAGATATTCTTTTTCCTGTGACATTAAATACTGCGATGCCTTAGTTGCTTTACCGACCAACATGATCAGCAGTCCGGTTGCCATGGGGTCGAGGGTGCCCGCATGTCCCACGCGACGGGTTTGATAGAGACGACGGATTTTATCTACGACGTCGTGTGATGTGATGCCTTGTGGTTTATCGACCACTAAAATTCCTTCAGGCTCCGAGAGAGAAGGGTTCATGCGCGAGTTTGTTCGCGGTAGTGAGCGATGATAATATCGAGAATACGCTGACGATCATTCTGCAACGTACAGCCTATCATATTAAAGCCCGCTGCGAGAATGTGTCCGCCGCCGTTAAGTTTTCCGGCGAGTAAATCGAGACGCAGTTTGGGGTCACGTCCACGTAAACTTCCACGAATGCCATCTTTGCCTTCTTCGAAGAGCACGGCGATGTCTACGCCCACCACGGAACGAGGAAATTCCACGAGTCCTTCTTTATCCTCTTTGGTGGTTCCAGTTGCTGCATAGTCGGCTTGCGTAATTTCACCTGAACAAATTTTTCCATCCTCATGAAAAAGTATGGAATTTAAAAATCTTTTGGTGAGTTCTAATTTTCCGCGACTCTCTTGCTCGAAGATATAAAAATTAGCTTCTTCAGGTTTAGCGCCGCGTTTAATTAACTCGGCGGCAATCTCGAGTACGCCGGCCGTGACGCTTGCGTAGCAAAATCTTCCAGTGTCGGTGATGATTCCAAGGTGTAATGATTTCGCCGTAGCTTCATCACAGCTCAGTCCGTTTTTCAAAGCACCATAAGCTAAAATATGGCAAGTGGCGGCGGCTTCCTTAACGACGATATTAATTTTGGCGTAATCAGGGTTGGAGGAGTGGTGATCGATGTTGGCGAGAATCTGATTATTAAACTTAGCGAGTAATTCTGTCCCTATTCTTGTCGCATCGGCACAGTCCACGGCGATGGCTTGGCGCCCGTCGGCCGTGTATTGGTCGGCAGTTAAGAACTTAATTCCTTGGGTGTAGGAGATCAGATTCGTCGGTACTCGATCGCGGTTAACACAGATGGCGTCTACGCCACCCGCCAAGAGCATGCGACAAAGGGCACTCTGAGAGCCAATACAGTCCCCATCGGGCCTCATATGGCCCAATACGGCCACTTTTTGACCCCTTAGGCTGGTGACTAGCTCTTTGAGAGCCGTGCCGGCTAATTGCATGCTTATTGCCATAATTATTAGGATTATACAAACCACCGACTTGGCCCCGAGGCAAAGGCAAAAGAACGGGTTATTTACAAAATTAGGGGAACGCTTGATGGACGGTCTAGTCTGGGCATACTAACTGCTTAATACTCCACATGGATAAGGATAAAAACCAAAACTTCACCCCCCGCGCCCGCAAGGTCGTGGAACTCGCGCGCAGCGAAGCTCGCCGCTTTAACCATAATTACGTTGGTACCGAACACATCCTTCTTGGTCTCATTAAATTAGGCGAAGGCGTTGCCGTTAATGTTCTTGGTCGGATGGGTCTCGATTTAAAAACCGTTCGCACCGCTGTTGAAAAACAAGTCGGCCCTGGACCTGAAGAAGCGAAAGCTCCTGAAACTATTCCGCTCACTCCGCGTGTACAAAAGGTGATGGCTCATGCGATCGCCGAAGGTCGCACCCTGGGTCATGCCTACGTCGGCACCGAACATATTTTATTAGGCTTACTCAAAGAAGGCGAAGGCGTTGCTGCTCGCGTGCTTCAAGCGTTGAATGTGGATTTAGAACGTTGCCGAAAAGAAATTCTCGCCGACATCGAACCCAACGCTTCGGGCGAAGCCGATAAACCTTCTAGTCCCGAGAGCATGTCGGATGAACCAGGGGATGACACTCCGCCTCCCTCGCGCCGTTCCTCCGAAGATAATGCTAATCGTCCAGGTCGCGGAGAGCGCTTGTCCTTGTTGAAGACTTTTGGTCGCGATCTTACCGAGCTCGCTCGCGCCGGAGATTTGGATCCCGTCATCGGACGCAAAGAAGAAATTCGTCGCGTCGTGCAAATTCTTTGCCGCCGTACTAAGAATAACCCTGTGCTTATTGGTGAAGCCGGTGTGGGTAAAACCGCCATCGTTGAAGGCCTCGCTCAAGAAATTGCGTCGGGTATCGTTCCCGAAATTTTACTCGATCGTAAAGTCATTACGCTCGACCTCGCCTTGATGGTCGCAGGTACCAAGTATCGCGGACAGTTTGAAGAACGCATCAAAGGTATCATGGATGAAATCAAGCGTGCGAAAAACATCATCCTCTTTATCGATGAAATGCACACCATCGTCGGTGCGGGTGCCGCGGAAGGCGCCATGGACGCTTCCAATATTTTAAAGCCAGCCTTATCGCGCGGTGAAATCCAGTGCGTCGGTGCGACCACCTTATCTGAATACCGTAAGCACATTGAAAAAGATGCGGCCCTCGAACGTCGCTTCCAACCGGTCAAGGTCGATGATCCCTCGCCCGAAGATGCTATACTTATCTTAAAAGGAATTCGTCATAAGTATGAAGAGCACCACAAGTGTGAATACACGGATGCGGCTATCGAGTCTGCTGTGCGCCTCTCGCATCGCTATATCACTTCACGTCACTTACCCGACAAGGCGATTGATGTGATGGATGAAGCGGGTGCCCGTGCGCGTATTCGTTCACTGAATTTACCTCCGGAACTCGATAAAGCCCAGGCCGATATCGATGCGGTGGTCTTGCAAAAAGAAGAAGCCTCGCGTCACCAAAAGTTTGAAGAAGCTGCTAATCTCCGCGACACCGAGAAAAAACTCCGCGCTAAACGCGAGAAGATGCTCGAGGAGTGGAAGAAGAAACGTGACGAAAAGAAAATCATCGTCGGTGAAGATGAAATGCTTCACATCGTGGCCGACTGGACGGGCGTTCCGCTTAATCGTATGGAAAGCAAAGAGTCCAAGAAGTTGCTCGAACTCGAAGTAGACTTACAAAGCAGTGTTATCGGACAAGACCGCGCTTGCGAAGTGGTCGCTCGTGCACTCCGTCGCTCGCGTGCAGACTTAAAAGATCCGCGTCGTCCAATCGGTTCATTCCTCTTCCTCGGTCCAACCGGTGTGGGTAAGACCTTGCTCGCTCGCACTCTCGCCGAACGCATGTTCGGTGAAAAAGAAGCCGTCATTCAGATTGATATGTCTGAATACATGGAAAAGTTTACCGTTTCGCGACTCATCGGATCTCCTCCAGGTTACGTCGGACATGATGAAGGTGGACAGCTCACCGAACTCGTTCGCCGTAAGCCCTACTCCGTCGTGCTCTTCGACGAAATTGAGAAGGCTCACCCTGATGTGATTCAATTGCTCTTACAGGCACTCGAAGATGGTCGCTTGACTGACTCGCTCGGCCGCGTGGTCGATTTCCGTAATACTATTATTATTATGACCTCGAACGTCGGGGCTGACGTTTTACAACGCAACAACTCCGTCGGCTTCGATGTCGGCGTGAGCGCCACGCGCGATTACGAAAAACTTAAAGACCGCATTATGGAAGAAACCAAGCGCGCCTTTAAGCCTGAGTTCTTAAATCGTCTGACTGATATCGTGATCTTCCAACAGCTCGCAAAGGAGCACATGACGAAGATTGTAGACATCGAAGTTGCGAAAGTCGCCAAACGTCTGCTCGACCTCGGTGTTAAGTTGGTCGTGACGGAACCCGCTCGCGGCTACCTCGTCGATAATGGCTGGGATGAAAAATATGGTGCTCGTCCGCTGCGCCGTGCCGTCGAGCGTTTGCTGGAAGATCCACTCGCCGAATCTATTTTACGTAATGATTACAATAAGGAAGAGCCCGTGATTGTGAGTGTCGGAGAGAAGGGCCTAGTCTTTACGCAAAAGAAATCAGGCGAAATTTCTGGGACGTAACTCATGTCATCACGCTACGTTATCTCAGGGCTGATGGGCGCTACCGCCGTCGCCCTTGGAGCGTTTGGTGCCCATGGCTTAAAGCAGATTCTTCAACAGAATCCAGATGCGTTGAGCTGGTGGAATACGGCGACGCAGTATTTAATGATTCACGCAATTGCCGTGGGTGCCATAAAATCAACGCGTTTAGCTTATCTCTGGTTGGTTGGTTCAGTCATTTTTTCTTCAACGCTCTATGCGATGGCGTTGGGTGGACCGAAGTGGTTGGGGGCAATCACGCCCATCGGCGGTACCTTATTAATCGCCGGCTGGGTACTTCTGATTTTTTCAAAAGAGTCTTCGCTCGATTAAGCTTGTTATAAGATAAATAAAAAACCCGCCATTTTTACGGCGGGTTTTTTTGTGAAGATCGTTTTGAAGAAATTAGTCTTTCCTATCTTTTTTCATCATTTTGCCGCGCGAACCTTTATTGTCATCATCATCGTCGTCCTCATCATCGTCGTCACAAGAGCAGCACTTACAGCAGTTTGATTTTTCGCTGTAGCGATCGTATTTTTTACTCCATTTTCCAGACTTACAAAAACTTTTTAAGACCAAGGCTCCGATGGCAAGTGCGGCGAGAATGACGCCGATAATGATAAGGATTTTTTTGAGGAGGGGGTTCATGTGATTTGTAGGGTACTTCTATTTAAACACCACCACGAGAGGTAAGTTTAGATTTCAAAGACTTTCTGCGAATACAGACGGCAGCGATTGATATTGCGCCTAAAACCAGACCATAGGTCGACGGTTCAGGTATTTCAGACTGCCCCAAGGCCGTGAGTTCCCAGCCAATGGCGTCCATGACGAGAAGGTCATTTTTAGAAACGGCGAGTTTTTGTCCGTAGGAGGCGGTCGGCGCCATCATACCCAGATTTCCGGTTATGTAAAAGTGCGAGGCTTGTTGTCCGTCGCCGATGTTAGTTCCAAGCGACATGGGAATGGCTACGCCGTTGATATAAATAAACTTTGCTACAGGACCCGCGGAAACATCGGAAATACCAAGCGCAAAACTCGATGCCGAATAACGCATGAAGTCCATCGGCGTATTCAAAAAGTTGACGGCGTTGCCGGCTACGGTGTCGACATCATCTACGATACTCACGAAACCAAGTGCATGACCAATTTCGTGTGCGGCCGCCCCGACGAAATCCATTTGATTATAAGCGATGCCGTTGGACCGATTATAATCAAAAGCAAACGCGGTATTAAATTGGATTAAGGCATCCAACGTCGTACTTGAACCTGAAAGTAATCCAAGGGCTTTGGCATTACCGCCGTTAATAAAAATCATAGATTGGGCATCCGTCCAAGTGGCATAGGGATCGGTGCCTGGTGTGTCGTTGGTTTGATTGATTAACCGCGTGTATGAGTTGCCAGTGGGCAGGGTGGCGAGAAATGCAGCGTCAGTAGCACTCGTGGCTTTTTGCGCGACCGTTGTCCTGAAGTCCGAATAGGATGCGTCATACCAAGCCGAGCCTGCCTGTCCAATAATGTTCGAGTTGAGACTGACCATGCCTACGGAAATGTTAATAGTGACGTTGCTGCTAATTCGACTTTCCCAAATTGCAGCAGCTTCCAAAAATCCGTTCCGCTGATCATTGTTTAATGGAGCCGCTGCATCTTCGATTAAATTAATATCTAAGGCTAATGCCTCTGCACTCAGTAAACAGGCAGAGCTGAGAAAGATGCGCGTGAGGGTCTTCACGCTTTCTTATTAACAATATTTTTTAGCAAAATCAATCCCCGTCGATTGAATTTTCGCCCTTACTTTATGTTACTCAAAAGAGGGAATAACACCGTCTTTTTCTAGTTTTATAAATAATTCACGACTGAACCAAGCGTCATTGGCCGCGTATTTAATTTGTTCTTTGGAAAGTTCGCGTTCCCAGTGGCTAGTCTGAATTTTCTTAGACTTCTTCATTTGAAATCCTAAGTAGTGAGCCACCAGCGCGCGTAGACCCGTATTCTCAACTCCTGCTTTTTTGGTGAAGTCTGCGATGTCGATAAAACCAGGAGCATCAAAGGGCGCACGCGTTTGTAAGTGACGAACGTCATCACGAACCGCTACTCCTACTTTAGCTTTACGAGGGTGACACAAAAGAGGGAAGGTCAGGGGAACTCCGCCGCAGACATCGAGTCGAAAAACGAAGATCCGATCTTCGCCAGCGAGTTGCAGAACGGACGGAAGGTAGGTGATGCCTCGAGTGTGAGAAGGCCGGGTCTCGGTATCAAAACCGAGGACGCGCTCTTTGTAGAGGAACTGGATCGCCCGTTCGGCGTCTCGCTCGCTCTCAATTAACTCAATCGGGCCGTCCCATTGTCTGACGGGTAAAGTCTCGATAAATTCCTTTTCCACGCGATGCCCACCGCGTTGGGCAGGTGGGAGGGCATTTTCTGCTTCTTCTGGACTATCGTCGGATTCTTCCACGAGTATTGAAGGAAAGGTCTGTGAGTATCTTGGCAACCCGAGATTGTCGCTAGCGGGAAAATAGCGTTGACCGTGCTAGCGGGCGGAGGTTTGTTTAATGCTTCAATTAATGGGGCCTTAGCTCAGTTGGTAGAGCGCTTGCATGGCATGCAAGAGGTCGTCGGTTCAAGCCCGATAGGCTCCACCA
>JBBAUU010000043.1:0-10801 GCA_040398065.1 Opitutales bacterium
GGCACCGTGTCATGCGGAACATTGGGGACCGTTAAGCTGACCTGTTTCCAAACTTCTTCAGCTTCACTGACTTTCTTTTCTAATTCCTTAACGCGAGCCGAAGCCTCTTTCATCTCCGCCAACTTCGCTTGAAACTCAGGCGAGCCCTTGGGCATCGTGGCCATCTCTTTATTCGCTGCGTTTTGTAAAGCGCGGGCGTTTTCAAATTCAGCAACGGCGTGACGGCGAACTTCGTCGGCGGCTAAGACGGCCTCGAGATCTACTTGAAATTTTTTGCGAGCAATGCCTTTACGGACAGTGTCGATTTGCTCACGAAATAACTTAGGGTCTAACATGGTTAGACTTTGTTTAATTTACCCGCCCAAGGGCAACGGGGAAGTCACAAAAAAACTCAAAAAAGTTACCCCGACGGGGGTTAAGCACCCTTTTAACGGCGACTTCCTTTAGCCGAACTCGCGTCGCCACCCTTTTCGGCCGAGACCACGTCAGTCCGATCATAGGTAAAATTGAGCTCCGCCTGACCCAATGTAATATCTTTAAGAGCAGCCAACATAGCATCTCGGTTTATTTGCTTACCCGTAACCGTTAATTTCGGCTGAGCGGATAAAGCATAAACGGTGATAGTATATTTTTTGACGCCTGGGCCTTTAGAATGCGGTGGAGCATAAGCTAAATCGGGACCTACACAATTAGAGCCATTCACGCCAATACCCTTGGTCGCTTTTGCGAGGGAAGTTACGGTATTGGGAATATTATATAAAATCCAATACCAGCGGGCCGGGTCACCTTCATGCGGAAAGTGATGCATGATCACCACAAAAGATTTCGTACCCACGGGTGCACCCTTCCACTCTAGCGGCGGACTAATACCCGCACCGTCTCCCGTAAATTCCTTGGGAATACTTCCACCCTCCGTCATCACCGAACTCTTTAAAACAAAATCAGATTTTTTCTTGGGAGTCTCCGCGAAGAGAACCGAAGAAAATATTACTAATATGAGGAAGTTTAAAAATGAGCGGTGCACTCTTTTAAAACCCCGACAAAATTAAAAAGTAACAGACTTAGAAAACCTCGGTCGCGCTGAAGAATCGCTTAATTTCAGCAGCGGCAGCTTCTGGGCTGTCCGAGGCGTGACAAACATTGCGCATCATCTCGGTTCCAAAATCTCCGCGAATGGTGCCTTTAGGAGCGACTTTTGAATTCGTGGGTCCGAGCAATTCACGCACGCGAGCGATTACGTTTTGACCGCTTAAAACAGCGATAATCACTGGACGTGAAGACATGAAAGTTTCGATGTCTGGATAAAAAGGCTTATCCGCAACGTGTGCGTAGTGTTCGCGTAATTGACCAGGCGTGAGGCGGGTTAACTTGCAGGCTTGAATGTCAAAACCAGCAGCTTCAAAGCGTGCCAGAACAGTGCCATAAAGGCGGTGCTCCATACAATCGGGTTTTAAAATAATAAGGGTCTGCTCCATAGATTTAATTGGAGAGAGTTTGTTTAGACCTATTTGACAAGACGGAAAGGAATAAACCCGAGATTTAGGCCTTCAAAAGCATGCAAATCGCTTGAACCGCAATGGCCTGGCCCTGGCCAATCGAGTCCATGCCTTCGTTCGTCGTCGCTTTTACCCCTACCTGATCTTCGCCCACTTCTAAAAGTTCTGAAATAGATTTTTTGATTTCGTTGATGTGTTCAGAAATTTTTGGTCGTTCGGCGATGACGACCACGTCGATATTCCCCACTATCCATCCCAGTTTTTTAATCTCCTCGAGGGCCTTTTTAACAATCAGTCCAGATTTGATATTTTTGATATTTGGATCGGTGTTCGGGAAATAATATCCGATATCGCGAAGTCCAGCTGCGCCCAAAAGAGCATCCGCTACGGCGTGCAATAAAACATCGGCGTCGGAATGACCATCGGGGCCTACCGTTGAAGGAATCGTGACCCCTCCCAGAATACAGGGGCGGCCAGAGACGAGCGGATGAATGTCGTAACCGAGTCCAATACGGTAGGGAGGTTGGGCTGACATAACCCTGTTTTAGTGGATAATTTGCGAAAGGAAAGCCATTGCATAAAACCCTTGAAAGAAAGTTAACAAGTGGCAGTGTAACGGCCTGTAGGTGTTAGGCGCGGTAGCCAAGTGGTAAGGCCGGGCTCTGCAAAAGCCCCATGCGTCGGTTCAATTCCGACCCGCGCCTCCAATTTAAAGTAACAAAAAAGGCGTCCCTCGGACGCCTTTTTTAATGGGTGCAACTTATAGTTATCGGACAGTCTTACTTAAGTTCTGTACGCCATTGACCTTCGAGTTCACGCGTAAGCGTAAACCGTTGAGGCGAATGAATCCAGTAGCGTCGTCTTGATTGTAAGCTTTGGTTGGATCGGCTTCCATCGTCGCAATGTGTGGATTGTACAACGAGCGAGGACTCTTTCGACCGGCGACATAAGTACCACCCTTGTAGAGTTTCACACGAACAGTGCCGGTGACATTGCGTTGCGATTCGGTAATGAGTGCCTGTAACGCTAAGCGCTCCGGAGCATACCAGAAACCATTATAAACCAAGGTCGCGTAACGAGGAACTAAGGAGTCGCGCAAGTGCATGACTTCACGATCCATGGTTAAGGATTCAATCTGACGGTGAGCGAAATGTAAAATGGTGCCACCAGGAGTTTCGTAAACGCCGCGACTCTTCATACCGACGAAACGATTTTCTACCATGTCGACTCGACCGACGCCATGACGACCACCGATTTTATTCAGTGCGCGCATAACTCCGAGAGGATTCATCTTCTTACCGTTCACCGCGATACAATCGCCTTGGCGGAATTCGAGTTCAACATACTCGGGTTTATTCGGAGCGTCTTCCGGTGAAACGGAAAGTTTGAACATGGCCTTGTTCGCTGGCGCAAAAGCATCCATCCAAGGATCCTCTAAAATGCCAGCTTCATAAGAAATGTGAAGGAGGTTTCGATCAGAAGAATAGGGCTTTTTCGCACTCGCTTCGACGGGAATTTTATTCTTCGCGCAATAAGCAATCATCTCGGCACGACCTGGGAAATCCTTACGGAATTGTTCATTACGCCATGGCGCGATGATTTCTAAGTCAGGCGCTAAGGCCGCACAGGTTAATTCAAAACGTACTTGGTCATTGCCTTTACCGGTCGCACCGTGAGCGATGGCGGTCGCACCTTCTTTACGAGCGATTTCAACCATGCGTTTGGCAATGAGTGGACGAGCAATCGATGTACCGAGGTAGTATTGACCTTCGTAAATCGCACCCGCTTGCATCATCGGAAAAATAAAATCGCGGGCAAACTCCTCTTGGAGGTCATCGATATAAAGTTTGGACGCACCTGTCTTGAGCGCTTTTTGCTTCAAGCCTTTCAATTCATCTTCTTGACCGATGTCGGCGCAGAACGCGATCATCTCTGCGTTATGCTTATCCTTAATCCAAGACAGGAGAACGGAGGTGTCGAGTCCGCCCGAATAGGCGAGGACGATTTTCTTTTTCTTACTCATGGTATTTTAAATAATAAATTAGCGGTGACGGGTTAAATGGGCGAGAATGGCTTTTTGGACGTGGAGTCTGTTTTCCGCTTGATCAAAAATAATGCTTTGCGGACTAGTTAAAACTTCAGCGGTCACTTCTTCGCCCGGGTGAGCAGGCAAGCAGTGCATGAAGTAAGCATCAGGTTTAGCCAAGGACATCAGCTTAGAATTCACTTGGTAAGGTTGCATGGTTTTAAGTCTTTCGGCCTTTTCAGCCTCCATACCCATACTCACCCAAACATCGGTGTAGACCATATCGGCGCCTTTAACCGCAGCCGCAGCGTCCGTCGTGAAAGTAAATGTTTCCTTGAGTCCGTCTTTTTTAAGCTGCTGTTTTATTTCTGCAGTGGGCTCGTAACCCGCGGGACCTGCTAAGGCGATTTCCACACCGAGCGCAGCTCCGCCTAAAATAAATGAGTTCGCCATATTGCAGGCCGTGTCACCCAAGAAAGCAACCTTCCGTCCTCTTAAGGAACTCGCAAAATTTTCTGGTCTTCCTTTCGACCAACGTTCCGCGAGCGTGAACATATCAGTCATGAACTGACACGGGTGCAGAAAATCGGATAAGGCATTCACCACAGGCATCGTGCCAGATTGAGCAAAATCTTCTAAGAGTTTGTGTTCGTGGCACCGGATAACCATGCCATGCAGATAACGCGATAAAACTTTGGCGGTATCGGCTACCGTTTCGCCACGCGAGATTTGCATATCATCCGCATTCAACATCACCGGCAGGCCGCCGAGTTCATGAACGCCGACTTGGAAAGAAACCCGGGTCCGCGTGCTCTTCTTGAAGAAAAGTAAACCCCATGACTGTTGAGCGAGATCCTGAGATTTGGTCTGACCTCTTTGCGATTTCAACAAAGCCGCCTGAGCAAAAATCGATTGGATTTCTGCCAAACTTAAATCGGTCTCTTTGAGGAAGTGACGCATGAGAGAAGGTGTTTAAATTACCTAGCGAAACGATTTTGGACAGGCGAAAATGCTGTACGGGTGTGATTTTATGCTACTTTCCACGCACTTAACACCCGGTCAAAAATTTCCACCGCCTCATTTAACTCGGCGACTGTTGCATTCAAGGGCGGCAGTAACCGAATCGCAATTCCACTCGCAGGTACAGCCAACAGTCCCGCTTCACGTAATGCGGCAACGACTGGCAGCGGATCAATGTTCATCGCGACACCCACCATGTATCCGGTGCCCCGAATTTCTTTGATAATCGCTGGATACTTTTGCGCTAATTTTTTCAAAGACTCATGCCACGCAGGAGATTGCGCCGCTACCCGAGCAACGAGATTCTCGCTTTCAATAATTTCGATGACGGCGAGGGCGGCGGACGCTGCTAAAGCACCACCACCGAACGTGGTACCATGCGAACCTGGCTGAAAAAGTTCATCGTGTGGTGGAGCCATCCAAATGGCGCCAATGGGAAAACCGCCGCCAAGACCTTTAGCCATGGCAATCGCATCAGGTTTAATACCCGAAGCTTCATAGGCGAAGAATTTACCCGTCCGACCAATCCCACACTGAATTTCATCAATGAGTAAAAGGACATTTCTTTCCCGACAAATTTTTTGGAGTTGTTGTAAGAAAACGGGATCAGCTGGAAAGACGCCACCCTCCCCTTGAATAGTTTCTAGTAAAACCGCGGCGGTGTCAGTGGCACTGATAGCTTTATCCCAAGCGGCGATGTCATTCAGCGGAGCCGAGGAAAAGCCTGATAATAAAGGTCTAAAGCCCGATTGAATTTTTTCCTGAGGCGTGGCTGACATACCCCCAAAGGTCCGTCCGTGGAATGCTTTTTCGGCAACGACGACGCCGATACATTTTCCTTCAACGCCCGATTTTTTCTTACCGTGAAGCCGGGCGAGTTTTAAAAGTGCTTCATTCGCTTCGGCACCGCTGTTACAAAATAAAAATCTTCCTGGTCCGCAATATTTGGAAAGCGATTCAACTAACTTAGCCTGCGGCTCGTTCCGATAGAGATTACTGACGTGAATTAATTTTTCAGCTTGTTCGCTGATTCTTTTAACCATGACCGGATGGGCATGACCGACGGAGTTGACGGCAATGCCTGAAGCAAAATCTAAATAGGATTTTCCGTGTGCATCCCATACACGCGTACCCTTGCCCTTTACCAAGGTAATCGCTTGCGTGGAATAATTTTTAGCCAAAAATCGGCTGTAGAGTTTGTCAGACTCGTCGGTCGACTGGGCAGAATCGTGCGACATTATCCGTGAACAATCTCCGTGCCGATACCCTTGTCGGTAAAGACCTCTAAGAGCAGCGAATGGGGAACCCGACCATCAATAAAGTGAACTCTCCGGACGCCTTCTTTGAGTGCCTTGACCGCGCTATCCACTTTGGGAATCATTCCACCAGCGATTACGCCCTTCTTTTTAAGCTCATCTACTTCGCCCACCTTTAAGGTAGCGATTAACGTCGATGGATTTTTCGGATCGGCCAATAAACCTGGGACATCGCTCATGAAAATGAGGCGTCTAGCCCGCAATGAATTAGCAATGGCGGCGGCGGCGACATCCGCGTTGGTATTATAGGCTTGGTCATCTCCATCCAAGGCAATCGGTGAAACGACTGGGAGAAATCCATCCGCTAAAGCTTTCTTAATTAATTTTGCCTTCACGAATTTAATATCACCGACGAAACCTAAATCGATTGGATTACCAGCTTCGTCTGCGCTTAAAAGTTTTTCGCACAAGTTGATGTGATTACCTGGCATGCCGAGAGGATTAGCGCCCCGTGCTTTTAATGAGTCGCAGATTTGTCCGTTGATTTCGATGTTCAAAGTTTCCTCAACAATTTTTACGGTGGCCGCATCCGTCACCCGCATGCCGCCACGGAACTCAGATTTAAGTCCGGCAGTTTCCATGGCCCGAGTAATCGCTTTACCTCCGCCGTGAACAACGACGACTTGAATGCCGACGGCTGCTAAAAATGCAATGTCCGTGGCAACCCTATCTCGGCCTTCAGGATTTGGATCGTCCATAAAGCTTCCGCCGTATTTGACCACGAAAGTGGAGCCACGGAATTTTTGGATATAAGGAAGCGCTTCAAGAAGAACTTCAGCTTTATGTACAGCAGGCGTACTCATCGGACAGATTTAAAAGTGAGGGTGGAAAGCCAACGGGCAATTGGAAAATAATCTTACTCGCTCTTGTTGTAGTTCACGTATCCGTCGGTGAGATCCGACGCTAGTAAACGGAAATGTGCCGAGCCGAGGTTCAGGTTGATTCTGACCTTAAACTGCCGAGCTTTGACGATTTCCTTCCACTTAGGCTTATTTTCTGGAATCGGACGTCCGCCCACCACGGCAGGCACGTCATTATAATGGATATCTAATTTAGCTTCGTCTAAACCCGTCCGGGCGTAGCCAGCCGCATCCGCCAAACGTCCCCAGTTAGGGTCTTCACCAAACCAAGAGGATTTAACGAGCAACGAATTGCCGATGGCCCGAGCGATTTTTTCGGCGTCTTCACGTGTACGCGCACCTTGAATTTCAACGGACACCACTTTCGTGATTTTTTCGCCATCGCCGACAATCTTTTCGGCAAGAGCAAAACAGATTTTGTCTAACGCCTCTTGGAAAAGTTTTTGTAAATCGGCATCCGCTTTTTCATCAACGACTACTTTAGAAACACCAGAGGCCATCAGAATAACTGTGTCATTAGTCGACATATCTCCGTCAACACTCACGCAATTAAACGATTGTTGAGTTGCCGATAACAAAGATTTTTTAAGATAGACGGCGTGCACATCGGCATCGGTAGCCACAAAGGCCAACATCGTCGCCATGTTCGGCTCAATCATACCAGCGCCTTTAGCAAAGCCTGCCACAGTTACCTTTTTACCCTTCCAGACAAAGGAAGCGGTTGCTGTTTTAGGTCTGGTATCAGAGGTTAAAATAGATTCAGCGGCTCTCCGCCCTTCGGCCGCATTATTCGATAAATTCTTACTCGCAGTGCTTATTCCCTGAGCGACCTTTGTCATGGGCAGTAACTCGCCAATTCTTCCCGTTGAACAAACGAGAAATGCTTCAGTGGGAGTGCCGACCGCCTGGGCTGAAATTTCCGCCATCAGTTGAGCATCCGCATCACCCTGCACAGAAGTACAAGCATTTGCATTACCGCTATTGGCGACAACGCCCCGGATTTTTCCTTTGGAGAGGAGCAAAATATTTTGTGAATACCGCACAGGGGCGGCTTTGACGTCGTTCGTCGTAAATACGCCGGCGGCATTACACGGTTGATCAGCGACGATTAAAGTGAGGTCGAGCCGATCCAGTTTTTTATTTCTAATATCGCACCCCGCGGCACCGACCCGGAAACCTGGGACGTCCGACAAACCTGCTGAATCATCAATAAAATCAATAGCCATAATGATACGATAAATTAACGAAGGCCCGTGGTTTCATTCCAGCCCATCATCAGATTGAGAATCTGTACGGCTTGACCGCCGGCACCTTTCAATAAGTTGTCGATGACAGAAGTGATAATTAAATTTCCTGTCCGGTCGTCGGCGACGACGGAAATCTCGATTTGATTTGAGTGCGCCACGTGGGCGGTATCCGGAAAATCACCTGATTTTAAAATCGAAATGAAAGGCTTATCGGCAAAAACTTTTTGCCAGCAACTTTCAACCTGAGCGGCGGTCGCTCCGTGAGCAGGAACGACAATCGTTGTCGAAATACCCCGGTGCATTGGAGCGAGGTGTGGATTAAATTGCACAACGACGGATTTACCCGCAGCGCCGCTGAGTTGTTCTTCAATTTCCGCGATATGTCTGTGATTCGGAATACCATAGGCTTTCATGGATCCATCCCGCTCGCAGAAGAGATAATTGACATCGGCTTTTTTGCCGGCTCCCGACACGCCGCTATAGGAATTGATAATACACCGGCCAGGTTCGGGCTTAATTAAACCAGCCCGTAATAAAGGAATAATCGGGATTTGAATGCTGGTCGGGTAGCAACCTGGGCAGGCCACGAGCGAAATTTTCTTCCAAGCATCATCCAGTTGTAATTCGGGAATGACATACCGTGCCTGCGACGTGAGTTGCGGAGCGGGATGGTCGTGGCCGTAATATTTTTTATAAATCTGTAAATCTTTGAGCCGGAAATCAGCCGAGAGGTCTAAAACTTTTTTTCCGGCGGCGACGAGAGGATGGGCGTATTCAGCGGCGACACCGTGAGGGAGAGCTAAAAACCAAACTCCCACGGAGGAAGCGGCGCATTCTTGCGGTGAGGATGCGGAAAAAACTAGATTCGAATTCACCCGGCCCCGGAGTCTGGGCAGTTCATCCACCACTTTTTTTCCGGCGAGGGACCGCGAGCAAACCATCGCGAGTTCGACGTGGGGGTGTTGGGCGAGGATACCAACGAGCTCTTCGCCTGTGTAGCCAGAGGCGCCAACGATGCCGACTTGGATCAGTGATTGAGACATGGTGTGATTGATAAAGAGTTAAGGGAGGAATGGTCGTTTGGACATAGAAAAACTCGCCAACAAAAAGGCCCCGGGGTGCCGGGGCCTTTTTTCTTCCTTTTTCGAGGCGGTTTAGCGCTTCGAGAACTGGAAGCGCTTGCGGGCGCCTGGCTGACCGGGCTTCTTACGTTCGCGCATACGACCATCGCGGGTAAGGAGGCCTTCTTTCTTAAGTGGAGCACGAAGAGTCGCATCCATCTTTTGGATGGCGCGAGCTAATCCGTGGGAAATGGCACCAGCTTGGCCGTTAGGGCCTCCGCCAATAACATTAACCGAAACGTCTACTTGGCCTTCGAGACCCGCTGTCCGCAATGGAGCAGTGGCCGCTTTAACGAGGGCTTCAGTGTAAAGATATTCTTCAACAGGTTTTCCGTTGACGGAAATGGTTCCAGTTCCGCGGGAAAGACGGATACGAGCCGAAGCGGTCTTGCGACGGCCGACGGCAGTGATGGCGGATGACTTAGTGGCGCTCATTGAGTAATATTAAAAATTAGACCTTAGGAAAGGATGGGAATGGAACTGGGTTGGAAGCAGCTTGATCGTGCTTTTCACCAGCGTAAACGCGAAGTTTAAGTAACATGTCATTCGCTAAACGATTTTTAGGAAGCATACCTTTGACCGCGTGCTTAACGATAAATTCAGGACGACGTTCGCGCATGGCAGAAACCGTGCGGCGGTATGCAGTGCCTACCCAACCGGTGTAGAACATGTAAGTTTTGTCGGTTTCTTTGGTGCCGGTTAAGCGCACTTTGTCCGCGTTGATTACGATGACGTAATCACCCGTGTCTACGTGTGGAGTGTAGGTGGGCTTATGACGTCCGCGGAGGACGTTGGAAATTTTGACTGCGAGGCGTCCGAGAACTTGATCCTTGGCATCAATAATGTACCAAGTTTTGTCTTTGAGCTGCACATTCTTAGCTAGCGTGGTCTTCATAAAAAGAGGGAAAGTCGGAAAATGAGGCTTGAGCCCCCTCCGTCAACACCCGAATGGGCAAATCATACGGTTACAGTGCTTTTAATTAGAGAGAGCCAAGTAGGGCGATTTAGCCAAAAACCCTACTTTACCCCTTAAAAGCGGAAATTAGCAAAAAATCGGTACCAGAAGACTCCACCCTTTGTGTCTACTGCATCATCATTATTATAGGTGAAACTGAGCCCAGTACCCACGCTGGTGCTCGAACTGACGGCATATGTGAAATCCGCCGAGGCACCGGCATAGAGGTAAGAGTTGGCCGAATCCCAATTAGAGTCCGATGCGTAGATCGAACCAGCATAGAGTTTGGTGACAATATTGATGCCCGATAAACCGATATCACTTCCGTCGAAATCCTTACGGGCCGAAACGATGAAGTTATACTGTCTCAACTCATCGCTATAAAATAGGTAAGCCGAGGGACGCAGAAAAACATCCTTCGATAAAACTAAGCCGATGTAGTATTCATTATCGGACGGTGCTAAACTATAACCTTCAACGTCTTTAGTACCTACGAAATTGTTGTTAGCCGAGGTGTGTTGATAACCGATATCAAGCGTACCACACTCCATAGCGCGACGAACACCCGCACCATAAACTTTTTCGAAGCCATCAGCACTATAACCGCTGAAATAAACAGAGGTGCCGATGATTGTCGGAATGGCGTATTCGACGGTTAATTGAGATTGAAATAATCCGTCCTCGCTGGAGCGCTCTTTACCACGGGCAACATTTTTTGAAGCCCAGGAGAAGTTTGCACGAACCGAAAGATCGGAACCCA
>JBBAUU010000044.1:0-10569 GCA_040398065.1 Opitutales bacterium
GGTTTAATTTTAGTAACTGGCCCGACGGGTTCAGGTAAATCCACCACGCTCGCTTCGATGATCAATTGGATTAATGATAATACCGATGGACATATTGTAACCATCGAAGATCCGATTGAATATTTCCATACGCACAAAGGCTGTGTGGTTACCCAGCGTGAAGTGCATAGTGACGTCCCCTCGTTTGCGGAAGGTGTACGTGCGTCTCTGCGTCAAGATCCCGATGTTATTTTAATCGGTGAAATGCGTGACTTAGAAACAATCGAGGCGGCTATCACCGCTGCAGAAACGGGTCACCTCGTTTTTGCGACACTCCATACCACGGGTGCGGCGCGTACGGTAGACCGTATTTTAGATGCGTTTCCAGCGGGCGCACGTGATCAGATTCGCGTGCAGCTTTCTTCTTCGATTGTTGCGATCATCTCACAGTGCTTACCGCGTACGGTGGATGAGAAACGTGTAGCTGCTTATGAAATCATGGTTCGCACGGATGGTATTGCTGCGAAGATTCGCGAAAATAAAACTTTCCAAATTACTTCCGACATCGAAACGGGCGGCGGTCGCGGAATGCGCACGCTCGATGCTGATTTATTAGCTCTGTTTAATCAGGGTAAAATCAGTGAAGACGAGGTTATGACTTATTGCCAAGATAGCGAAATGGTACGTTCGCGTCTTAATCCCAAAACCAAAATTTAAACTAACTATTTACCATGTTTGAAGACCACAGCGATATCATGCGCGACATTGCCATCGAGGGAAAGCTCCTCGATCAAACGCAAGCAGATGAAATATGGGAGTCCCACGCGACCACCGGAAAATCTTTCGCCGACAGCTTGGTCGACGCTAACCTCGCCGATCGTCCGTCTTTATTACAAGCGATTGCGGATCACTTAGGCGTGCAATTTTATTCAGCTATTCCGACCACGGATCAGGATGATATTTCTAAAGTTCTCAAACCAGCCCAAGCCCACAAGTACGCCGTAGTTCCCGTGGCTGATGAAGCCGGTAAATTAACCCTTGTTGCTAAAGATCCTTTTAACTCGGCCATTATCAATGAGCTCACCTTTATCCTGAAGCGTGAAAACATTGAGTTAGCCGTCGCTGATCCCGACATGGTTGATGCAGCGGTCATTCGTGTTTATGGTGAGCCTTCTGCTTCATCGATGGATGACTTGTTGGGTGAGTTTGACCAAATTGATTCTGCAGCAGTCGCCGATGATGACGTCGCCAATGCCGCCAGCCAGGCCCCGATTATTCGCTTCGTTGATTTAGTTCTGCAAGAAGCCGTTAAAGCCAAAGCTTCCGATATCCACTTCGAACCTTTCGAAGACCAATTCCGTATTCGTTATCGTATCGACGGCTCACTCTACGAGATGGCTCCTCCGCCTAAGAATTTAGCCAACGCGGTGACGGCTCGGGTAAAAGTTTTATCAGCACTCAATATTGCAGAACGAAGAATTCCACAAGACGGACGTATTAAAACCACCATTGGCGGACGCCAAATCGATCTTCGTGTTTCGACTCTCCCCACGCAATTTGGTGAGTCGGTTGTGTTACGTATTCTCGATAAGACGGTCGTCAATCTGAGCCTCGATGCGCTCTCGATGCAGGAAGATATCAAAGAGGGCATTCGCTCGATGGTGAACAAACCTAATGGAATCTTTATTGTTACTGGTCCTACCGGTTCTGGTAAAACCACCACACTTTATTCCGCATTGCGTGAAGTAAATACAGAGGACGTAAAAATTCTCACGGCGGAAGATCCGGTCGAATACGAAGTCGAAGGTATCATGCAGGTTCCGATTAATCATCAAGTCGGTTTAACTTTCGCCGCCGCGCTTCGTTCGTTCCTTCGTCAAGATCCTGATACGATCATGGTGGGAGAAATTCGCGATATCGAGACCGCCCAAATTGCCGTACAAGCATCGCTCACGGGTCACGTGGTTTTATCCACGCTTCACACCAATGATGCTCCAGGTGCGGTGACTCGACTCATCGATATGGGTCTCGAGCCATTCTTAATTTCTGCATCCATCGAAGGAATCTTAGCTCAGCGATTATTGCGCCGTATTTGCAAAACCTGTCGCACCGCTTACGAGCCAGACAAAGAAGTCATTAGCATGCTCGACGTCGATGCTCTCGAAATCGCCAACAAGAAATTCTACTTCGGTAAAGGTTGTGCGGATTGTAACCGCTCGGGTTATAAAGGTCGCCAAGGTCTCTTTGAGTTAATGACCATTTCAGACTCTATTCGCACTCTCATCACTCAGCGCTCTCCGACCTTAGTCCTAAAGCAAAAGGCCATCGAAGTGGGTATGCGTCCACTGCGCGATGACGGCTTACGCTGTATTTTCGATGGTTTAACTACTATTGAAGAAGTTCTGAAATACACCTAATCTTTCTAAACAAACACTCCCATGCCTGAATACAAGTATAACGCTATTGATCGTAATGGTGCGCAAACCACCGGTAAAATCGAAGCGCCGAACGACGAACAAGCTCGTCAGAAATTAATGGCTCGTGGCCTGATGGTCACTTCCTTGGTTGGTGATACGGGCGCGGCGAAGCCAGCGGTTGCCGTAGCTGCTGCCCCTAAAAAATCTTTTAGCTTCGGCTCAAAAGTTTCTGCGGAAGACGTCACCACGATGACCCGTCAGTTAGCGACCCTGATTGTTGCAGGCTTACCTTTATTGCGCGCGCTAGAATTGATTCACAAACAAGAACGCAATCCACACTTCAAAGAAGTCCTAGGTATGATTGCTGAGAGTGTTTCCCAAGGTAATAATTTATCCGAAGCACTTGCTGCGCACCCCAAAGTTTTTGACCGTCTCTTCGTCAACATGGTGAAGGCAGGGGAGGCTGGTGGCGTCCTCGATAAAGTTTTAGATCGTTTGGCTAAGTTCCGCGAAAAGTCTCAACGTATTCAGAAGAAAGTTAAATCAGCGATGGTTTATCCAGGTGTCGTTGTTTCCGTGGCCGTCATCATCGTGTATATTCTGATGGTTAAAGTCGTTCCTTCATTCCAAAAACTTTTGAGCAGTCAGAAGTTAGCTTTACCACCTTTAACCCAGTTAGTCGTCGGTATTTCTACTGCACTGACCGATTACTGGTACGTCACACCGTTCGTTATTTTCGGTATCTATTACGGCATGAAGCTTTGGTTATCTTCTCCTAAGGGTAAGGAAATTTTCGACCGTATTATTTTCAAGTTACCTAAAATCGGTGGCTTCGTCCAAATCGTTTCCGTTTCACGTTTTGCACGTACGTTCGGAACTTTAATGGCTTCGGGCGTTCCCATTCTCCAAGCGATTACCATTACGCGCGATACTCTTGATAACGTCGTCATCGCGAGTTCGTTAGAGCGTGTGCATGACCGCGTGCGCGATGGTGAACCGCTTTCCATTCCGCTCGAACAAACCGGAGTGTTTCCCCAAATGGTTACTTCGATGATTCAAGTCGGCGAAGAAACCGGTCAGCTGCCTGAGATGTTAAATCGCGTGGCCGATATTTATGACGAAGAAGTGGACAACGCGGTGACCGCACTCACTTCGATTATTGAACCAGTACTCATCGTGTTCCTCGCGGTCGTGGTTGGTGCCATCGTTCTTGCGATGTTCCTGCCGCTCATCGCGCTGATCACGAAGATGACGGGTGGATAATTAGGGCCTGAATTCACTGCCCAAAAAAGGAGCCGGCATACGTACCCCTACGTATGCCGGCTTTTTATTACTATTTTAACTTACTTACCCCATTGCCCCGTAGGACAAATTTATAACCTAAAGATTAACGATTTTTGGGCTTTTGCAAGAAATTTCCAGAGACTCCCACCGCCCCATCCTATAAGTGCTTGATTTATAGGACTTTAAAATTGGGTGCAGGGGTAGGATTTGAACCTACGACCTTCAGGTTATGAGCCTGACGAGCTAACCGGGCTGCTCCACCCTGCAATAAGTGGGAGGTGCAACAGAAAGCTTAAATGGCCGCCCCGCAAGCCATTTCTGCATGGATCCTTTTAACGCAATCTCATCGATTTAGATAAGGCATTTGTTACAGATTTGTGCCAACGCCTCTGGGGTGTTAATTGGGGTTGGAACTTTCGCTGTGAAAATTGATGTTCATAGCTGTACCTAGTTATGTCAGATACCCCTCCCAATCCTCCCTCGGCAGAAGTTGATGATGCTATCGATGCACAAGGCGAGCAAGTGGCCATTCGTCAAAAGCAGGGCTTCTGGGCACGCCTTGGTGGCGGTGGTTTGATGGTTTCGTTGATGATTCACTTTTTCTTGGTCGTCGTCGCGGTGTTCTGGGTAGTTTCAACCTGGACCGATTCCACTAAACGCGAGCCCACTCAATTTGCAACGGGTGCGGGTGGTGGTAACGATGGTGATCGTGCGAAAATTTATCAGCATCGCCTGCAGCAAAAAAATATGAAGTCGTTGGCCAAGAGCACACCGCGCCTGACTTCTAAAAATCCGAACTCCACGATTTCACTGCCCGACATTCCTAATGTGTCCACTTCATCGATGGTCTCAGGCGCTACGATGGGTGGCTCTTCTAAAGGCTTCGGCGGTGGTTCCGGTGGAGGAATTGGTTCAGGCCAAGGTATCGGTGTAGGTAATGGAAAAAATATGATTGGTAAATTTAAGCCAGTGATGGGCGCTAAAATTCAAGCTACGAAAGTGGCGGTGTTTATGGATGCTTCGAAATCCATGGCCCGTTATTTAGACCGAGTTGAGAGTGAAATCCGTAAACAATTTCCGGATGCCGACGTCTTTATGTATAGCGGAGTCTGGACCAACACGATTGGTAACGTCGTGATGGGTGGCAGTAAATATAAGGGCACCTACAGCGATAAAACTAAAGGCGGTGTGAAAAATACCGATATCGAAAAATTAACCACCAAGGGTAAGAGTATTTTCAGGGAGCATGATAAGAGTTTCCAGACGGGCTGCGTGGGCGCGTGGGTTGATATTATGAAGAATCAGCGAGAGTATGATGCTTTAATTATTTTCTCGGACTTCCAAGATGGCGTTACGCAATACCGCGAAAAAGACAAAAATGGCGGAGCTAAGTATTACTATGGTAGCGATAAGTTTGAAACCGTTTATGCTGATGGCGTGAGAGCAAAACATCCTACCGATGATCGTACCGAACAAGAGAAGGGTTGGGAAAAGGAATGGTTGAAGGTATTTGGCGAAGCGAATAGCGGTAAAGGACCCCGACTCTATTTATTTTCAACAGAGACAGAGCCGCAGGCTATTTTTGAAAAATGCGTAAAGGTATCGGGTGGACAAAGTAAAATGGTGGAATGGTTGAGAACTGGAGGAAATCCACCAGCCGTTACCGAAGAAGAACCTACTGAAATCAAAAAGAGTTCGGTAAGTGCACCAGCTAACACCAATCGATAGTTAGAAGGTATTAGGTCAATGTGCCTAGTACGCTAATCTTGTCGGCCAACGGTGCGTCGTTGGATGGTGATGCATGTCGCATGCCACCGTTCGTCAGCGAAAATCACCACAGACCTGGAAGGGTTTTGTGACTTCGCTCTTTGTGCATGGAATTTTATTAGGCCTAGCTTGTTGGATCGTCTTAGCTTCACCGATCGCCGTGAAAATACATCAAGACCCTGATTTATTTGTCACGGCGAGTGGTTCGGCAAAGCCGGCGACCACCACGCAGGCTTACACTATTAAAAATTCTCCAAAAAGATTTCAGGGGGCGACTCGTCTTTCCGTAAATAATAATAACGCCTCCATCGCTTTGCCCGAGCTGACCGGTATTTCCGATATGATGAGTTCTAGTTTTAGTATGGAGAAGGGAATGGGGCGTGAAGGACTCGGCCAGGGCCAGGGAATGTCCTTTGGGGGTATGGGTGACTCGCGCACCTTAGTCGGAAAATTCGTGATGGGTGCCTCCATTCGCGCCCAACGGATTGCCGTGTATCTAGACTGTTCCGGATCCATGCGACCTTACTTAATGCAAGTGACTCAAGAAATTAAAAATCAATTTCCTGATGCGGATGTATTTCGATTTGATGGAGCCCGTGTCGTCAGTCTGGAAAATAATATTGTCTACGGAAAAACTTTCCATGGCGACGCACCACGCTTAACCGAGGCACCCACGCAAACGATTGATTCTGAATTAACCTCAGAAGGTCGCCAGCTTTTGAGTCGCATTCGGACGGCTTGCGAAAAGGGTTCGTTGGGTGCGTGGATTGATCGATTGTTAGCGGAAGACTATGATGCGCTCGTCGTATTTTCGGACTTTCAAGACGGCGTGAGAATTTACGAAGAAAATAATAAAGGGGCCCCCACCTTGATTTATTCTGATAGTAATTACCGCAAGGTCGGAACGGTTATGCCGGTTAAATCATGGCAGGCTAAGTGGATAGAAACCTTTAAAAAGGGTGTCACGGGTCAGGGCCCTAAACTGTATCTATTTTCTATTCAGCAGCCTCCCCAGGGCCTATTAAAGGCCTGCGTCGAGGCCTCGGGCGGTAATTCAGTATCCGTAAGCTGGCTGAAGTCGGGTCAGCGTCCCAATTAGGCTTGGCGGTTGCACCCCGGCTGAAGATGGTTTGGATGAAGTCATGGCGATATTTAAGGCAGAGTACCGTGCGAATTTTTCGGATACCGATGCCGCAGGCATTATCCATTTCTCGACCATCTTTTTCTGGGTCGAAGCCACCGAAGAGGCCTTGTACCGACAACTAAAATTACCGTTTCTTAAATCCGACGGAAATAAGTTAACCGGTTTTCCTCGGGTGCGCGTGGAGTGCGATTATCTCGCCCCGATTTATCGCGAAGACTTAGTAGTCATTGAATTATCGCCTCGTGAGTTAGGTGATAAAAAAATTATTTGGAATTTTAAGGCTAAGGTTGGAGAGAAAGAAGTAGCCAATGGTGCATTGACGACGGTTTACGCTTGGCGCGAAGGGCAGGGGCCGATGTCGGCGGCGCTGGTGCCGTTAGAAACCAAAACTACTTTCGAAAATTTCTTTAAGGCGTAACCGTGTGTGATGAGTGATTCTGGTCTGATCCATAATTTTAGTCATCAGGCACTGGGCACACGATTCTGGATTCGCATTGCGGATGAGGATTATGCCTTTGCCGAACGCGCGGCTGAGTCGGTCTTCTTTACACTCGATCGTCTAGACTCGGATTTAAATGGAGTTGGGTCTGGTGGAGCCCTTGCGCTGATTAATCAATTGCCTGAAGGTGAAATGATTTCGGTCAGCGAAGATTTTTGTACTGTTTGGAAGTTCACTGAAGCCTTTAAAGAAGAAACCGCGGGGGCTTTTGATGTATCAGCCGGAAATCTCTTTCGTTATTGGACCGAGCGCGGTTCCGATGAATTTAATCCTGACGATGTCGTTTGGGAAAAGATATTTCAGAACTATAAAACAGGAAAATTTTCCTTAGAGGGTAATGAACTCACGCGCCAACATGGCGGAAGTAGTGTCGATTTAAGTGGAATCATTCACGGGTATGCCTGTGATCGTATGGCAGAAATGCTAGAAAGTAATTGGGGTATTCACCGTGCGATTTTAGGTGCCGGAAGTAACGTCGTTTTAGCGTTGGATCCTCCAGGAGAAGCTCGAGGTTGGCGTGTGGGCCTAGGTCAAACTCTGGAGCTTAAGTTATGTCGTACGGCACTTGCGAGTAAGCCTAATAACTCAATGAAGTCTTGTTTGGTGAATCCACTGACGGGTCTCGCAGCGCCCTTGAGTCAGGAAGCCATTCGTGCGGTGGCGAATACAGCATTAGAAGCGGAGGCGTTGACCACGGTTGCAGTCTTATTATCTACATCCGAAATCGAAAGTTTACTCACACGAGTTTCAACCCGCGGACTCTGGCTGCCCAGTGGTGACTGTCTCGGGATGTTTAAGAATCTCGATTTAACGAATCGAAACTAACGCTTACTGATTAATCATTTTCTCGATATCCAGCTGAAGTTTTTCGCGGTTATTAGAGAAGAGATAGGTGTCGGAAGATACGCAATTGAGGGCGGAGATGAGAACGTCACGCGGAGGACGACGTGTATCCATGAGTCGACGGATATAGACTTCGACATCGTTAGCAATTTCCGGGTGCTCAATCTTTAGTTTCACAATCTGTAACAATAATGGCTGGTTGTTCTCATTCATTAAGTGTGCTTGAATGAGCATGTTATTGGCTTCGACGAATCGCTTCGCCTGAATTAATTTTTTTCCTGTGGCGATGAGGAGTTGGGGCGGAATGCGTCGATTCTCCAGTAGGCGCGTTAAATTAATTAAGCCAATTTCTGGCTGATCATCGGCAAAGTAAGCGATACATTTTAAAGCATCGAGCGCGATTTTCGTATCGGCCAGCCACTGCTCGCGTTCGATTTGAGACAAGAGTTCATCGATTAGCAAAATCGCATCGTGCGGGCGGCCAGCATTAATCAGACACTCAGCGTGGGTGAGGGCGAATTTGGTACGACTAGGAAAACGATTTTGCTCGGCAAGGGTGAGCAAGCGAGCAGTGAGTTTTGCATCATAGTTATCATTGGCGTACTGCGCTAACTCGAGCATAGCCTGTTCACTCTTACCGTATTTCTTAATTATTTTTTCGATTTCACTATTCCGTTTTTCTAGGTTTTCAGGACCGGTAGTTAAGTGCAGCGATTGAATGTAAGGGCTAAAATTTTCTGGGTTATTGATAATAATTAAGTCTAAGCAGTCCCGAGCTTCTTTGAGGTTGCCCATATCTTTAAGCCAGCGTGCCTTAATTTCCAGAAGTCTCATGACCCCAGGATAGTTTTTAATGGCGGTATTGAGTAACTTAATGGCCTCGGGCTTATCGCCTAATTCGTACATTAACTGACAGCGTAAAAGGAATCCTTCAGGATTGGTCTCGAGCGTGTACTCGCGAATTAACTTGGAGGCCTCGCTGTAATTGCCGCGGAAAAAGTTGGCCTGCGCTTCGGCTAATTTAAGGTCTTCCCGGATGACTGGGCTGAGTTGTTTATTGGGCAGGTATTTTTTAGCGCAGTTAATCACGCGGACATCTTGGTCGAGCATGAAGCAGCGCGTTAGGTAATTTCGAAAAATCTCCGGATCATTTAATCCGTAATCGAGGGAATTTTCTAAAATTTGAAAAGCGTCAATCGAACGACCAAACGCAAAGTATAAGTCGGCGCAGAGTTTTTGAGCTTCCGCATTCCGCGGCGTCAGACTCGCGCCCGTACCAATGTATTTCGCAAATTCCGCAAAGTCGCCACGTTCTAAGGCCGCCTTAGCCACACTAACGAAATATTCGCCTTTATGATTTAAGTGGGCGACTTTTCCGTGGTCTTTCTCGGGGTTGTAATCAATGATTTTTTGACGATTCCGCTGGCCGACCTCTTCAGGTTTGAGAAAGAAATTAACCGTGTTGTCGATGGCGGTGTCGTAATAAAACAAATAAATATCAGACCGACGTGTGTTCGTAATTCCATACATGTATCGTTCCCGAAAATACATAAATTCGGAGGCCAGCAACCATATGCCAAAAAGTAAAAAAGGTAGAATGCCTGCGATTCGTCGGACGTTTAAACTATAAACTTTTTTGCTATATCCAAATTGTTCAACGAAAACAGTGCCGAATAAAATACTACGCGTACGCTTCTCACTCGGGTCGAAGCCGTAATCGTATTTCTCTTCTTTCTTTTTCATGGACGGCACATTAACCAAACAATTTACAAACGAGGCAAGAGAGGAGTCTACGAGATGAAATCTGTAACAATTTCGACTGATTCCGTGGGATTAAGGCAGGTTTTACCTATACAAATCTGGAATCCGACGACTGAGTCGTCCAGGCGAAGGATGAGGGGGCGATAGGCCCTCGCCCGAGCATTTGCACCATTCACGCCCGTAATTTTTTCATGGAGTTGATCCAATTGCTCAGCTCTTTGATATTTAACGACGACCCAGCCCGTTGCCTGACGCGTAAACGCATCCAACGCATGAGCCACTCCGTGCGGCACATTTTTCACCAATCCTCCGTAGGCCGTACTTAAATCAAAGAAATGACCCGAGTGATTGGTTTCTTCGAACAAAACTTCTAACTGTGCATAGGCTTGAAGGAGCATGGAATTCCCCGCAGGTACTGCATTATCAAACCAATCTTTTTGCCTCACCGAAAGATCATCGCGATTTTCAGAAACCATGAAGTAGCCGACGGCATGCGGATCACGGAATTTAATTTCGACCACCTCCATTATTTTTTTGGCTCTTCCAATGTAGTCGGTGTGCTGAGTGCCGAGGGCCCAATCCGCATAAGCACCGAGCGCCAGTTCAGCTTCCGCTAAACTCGCATAGTTAGTCATGATACCTTCACCGCTGGCTTTGTTTTTATACCAAGTTGTGAATAAATTGATTTCACCGCGACTCTCGTGAGCCATATTTTTCCAAAGAGCATTTTCTGCTGCGGCTGCGAGTTTTACCCAGTCTTTACGGCCAAAAATCCACCCAGCCTTAGCCAAGTTTTTAATCACTAAGGCATTCCAACCGAGCAAGATTTTGTCGTCGCGCAGTGGTTGCGGTCTTTGCTCGCGAATTTTTAATAA
>JBBAUU010000045.1:0-10501 GCA_040398065.1 Opitutales bacterium
CATCGTCCAACACCGTCACGCCCTTTGCGGCCACGCGCTTGCCAATCATGCCGCTGAAGGCGCTAGAGCCTTTGCGATTGAAATCACCTTCCAAACCATGGCCAATGGCTTCATGCAACAGCACGCCCGGCCAGCCAGGCCCGAGCACCACTGTCATGACACCCGCAGGGGCTGGGCGCGCGTCCAAATTGGTCAAAGCCGCATGCACTGCGTCATTTACATAAGTGTTGATCATGGCATCGTCAAAATAGGCCAAACCAAATCGACCACCACCACCACCGCTGCCGACCTCACGGCGACCATTTTTTTCAGCGATGACGGTGACAGAAAGACGCACCAAGGGACGCACATCGGCTGCCAAAGTGCCATCAGCTCGCGCCACCATGACCACGTCATACTCACTGGCCAAGCCAGCCATGACTTGCACCACGCGCGCATCTTTGGCACGGGCCAATTGCTCGACCTTTTCCAGCAACTTCACTTTATCGGTGCTGTTCAAAGTGCCCATGGGGTCCAGCGAGGGATACAAAGACCGAATGCCAGCGACCTTGCGCGCAGGCACTTTGGCTTTGCGATTTTGACTGGCTTGTGCAATGGCTCTGACGGTGACGGCCGCATCCATCAGGGACGCTTCAGAAATGTCGTCTGAATAAGCAAAAGCCGTTTTTTCGCCGGCCACAGCGCGCACCCCTACGCCTTGGTCAATGCTGAAACTGCCCGTTTTCACAATGCCCTCTTCCAGACTCCAGCCCTCTGAGCGGGTGTATTGGAAATACAAATCGGCATCGTCCACTTTGTGCGCCTTGATGGCGCTCAAAGCTTTGGCCAAATGCGTTTCGTCCAAACCAAAAGGTTCGAGCAACAAAGATCTGGCCGTGGCCAGGCGTTCAATGGTGGGTTCGCGTGAAATCATGTGCCCATTGTAGGCACGCTCTGAAGCCCCTGCACACTGAGGGATGGGAAAGGCACAAGCAGCGCCTTGAACATGGCTTGATCAGGTCTGAACCAAGCGTTTGGCTTTGGCAATGGACATCAGAATGCCCAAGCCAAGGCCCAAGGTCACCATGGCCGTACCGCCATAGCTGATAAAGGGCAAGGGCACGCCCGAGACTTCGGGTTCGGGTCCAAAAGCCGATGCGGGTTCTTGTATCCCAAGTCGAACGATTTCTGGTTTCCCCATTTCAAGCTGCGAGCGAATGGCACCAATCAAATGCGTTTCTCCGTTTTGCCAGGGATGGTCGTCAAAAGGAATTTGGACAGGTTTAGAAATGGCGAACCAACCATCGCCTTGTTGTAGAATATCGAGACGCAATGCTTCTTCGCCAAAGAGTCCGCTAGGAAATCCGATGGAGAGAGGTTTGGTCATAATTAAAATAAAAAACCCCGACGTCGCGAAGACGGCGGGGTTGTTGGAAAAAACTTTAAATCACTATTTTTTAGCAGCAGCTAATTTCTTCGCGAGGCGAGCCTTGATGCGATTAGCCTTGTTGCGATGAATCACGCCGGACTTAACTGCTTTGTCAGCAGCTGAGGCAACGAGTGAGGCAACCGCGGTGGGTGCGCCTGCGGTGAAACCTTTAACGAGGGATTTCAGACGGGTGCGGACGATCTTATTACGAGCGGCGCGAGCGGCGGTCTGACGAACGCTCTTTTTGTTAGCTTTGATGTTTGCCATGTGAAGTATTAGGGAAGCCGTGGCTAGCCCTCGGAGTCAACGCGGATTTAAACAAAATACCCCCTTTCTTCGGGGGCTTTGAAATTCCTGCTGGTGGAAGGGGTGGGATTCGAACCCACGAACAGCGAAGCTGAACGGATTTACAGTCCGCGACCTTTAGCCACTTGGATACCCTTCCGGACCAGTAGGAAGGGCTTATTTGGCACTCTGGGAGTATTATGACAAGCGCTTTTCAACGTTTTGGACTCTTTTCCTGATAATGTGTGAAATGGACTAAAAGGCCTTCACTCTTGGGCTGATTTCTTCACTCTGTGGCTATGTCGATTAGCCCAGCTATTGTCCTCATTGACGGGGATTGCACGCTATGTAATCGGACGATGATTTGGTTTAGTGCCCGAAATCAAAGTAAGCATTTCATTTTTGCTAAGAATACTGGCGAAGTAGCCCGAATTCTGGGTGAGCCTCCCGGGGGTGACAATGGCACGGTGGTGGTTTGGGTTGGCTCTCGTCGATTGGTGCGATCGGCAGCCGTGATTTATCTTTTAAGCAAATCGGACGGGCTTTGGCCCTGGGTCGGTCTGGGCCTGAAAATTATTCCACGATTCATCCGCGATTTTTTCTACGACTGGGTCGCCCGTTTGCGTCATCGATTAAATTTATCTAAAGTCTGTCCGTGCTTGAGCCACGATGATCTCGCTGAATAGTAATGGTATGAGATTTTTAGTAATGAGTGTAGTGGCTTCAGGATTATTAATGGGTTGCTCCTCTTATCGCGACCGTGCGGAAAAAGAATCCATCGAGCAAATGCAACGGGATAGTGAAATTCGCCAAGCTCGTTTAAAAACGAAGAGTTCATTAAATGATAAAGAATATGAAACGGTTTCCGATCGCATGGGTTGGTCGCGTACGGATGCGCGCGGTTTGCCGCCACCTCCGACCACTGAAGAATTAGAGAAAAAAGTTAAAGGCGCTAATCCCTAATGTTTTTGTATGTTTTAAAAAGGTTGGCGGAAATGGTTCCGGTTCTCCTGCTGGTCGTCATCGCCACTTTTTTCTTAGCTCATGCCGTGCCGGGTGGGCCATTCGATAAAGAGCGTCCGCTCCCACCTGAAGTAAAACTTCGTCTCGAAGCTTATTACGGTTTGGATCAGCCCTTGGTTATCCAACTCAAGAACTATATTAAAAATTTATTACAGGGAGATTTAGGGCCTTCGCTGAAATACCCTGGGTGGACGGTGAATGAAATTATCGGATCGAGAATTCCCGTTTCAGTAACGTTAGGAACAGTCTCCATTATCTTGGCGGTGTTGATTGGTATTCCCGTGGGAGTGATGGCTTCGTCGTATCCCAATTCTTCCTTGGACCGTGTTCCGATGGGCTTTGCTTTATTAGGAGTCTGCTTGCCGGCCTTTGTTTTAGGTCCGATCCTTTCATTATTATTTTCAAAAACCTTAGGTTGGCTTCCGCCTTGTGGCTGGGGTTCGCCCATTCACCTGGTTTTACCTGCGCTGACTTTAGGTTTAATTACCGCTGCACCTTTGGCGCGTCTCACGCGTGGTGAGTTATTGGAAGTGGGTCAGTTGGATTACATTCGCACCGCCAAGGCCAAAGGCATTTCGCCTTTCCGTGTAAGATTCATTCACGTTTTAAGAAACGGCATTCTGCCTGTGGTGACTTACTTGGGTCCAGCGACTGCCGCATTAGTTTCCGGAACTTTTGTGGTAGAGTCTTTATTCGATGTCCCCGGCTTGGGGCGTTTATTTGTGACCGCGATTATTAATCGCGATATCACTCTTATCTTGGGGACCACTCTAATTTACGCCGTTGCGTTGTTGGTCTTAAACTTAATTGCCGACTTAGTTAAAGCGGCGCTCGATCCGCGCTTATTGCGCAAAAACTCATGAGTGAATTAGCATTAGATGCGCCTGCACCCGTCACTCTTTGGCAGAGATTCACCCGAAAGTCTTTACCGCTTTTGGCCTTAGGTTTCTTGGTTGTTTTAGCGACCGTCTGTTTTCTTTCTCCGTGGATTTCGCCCTACGATTATAAATCACAAAATTTATTATTAGGCCCCACCAGTCCCTCCGCCGAACATTGGTTCGGCACGGATTTATTAGGTCGCGATTTATTATCCCGTGTTCTCCAAGGCGGTTTAATATCAATTACGGTTGGTTTGATTGCTACGCTCGTCGCCTTGTTCGTTGGAGTTATTTACGGAATAGTGGCAGCAGAGCTAGGTGGACGCTTCGAAGATCTTTCGATGCGAGTGATTGATATCATCAGCACACTTCCGTTAACACTCATTGTGGTTTTATGTACGGTCGTTTTCGGACAAAATATTTGGCTAATCTTTTTGGCGGTGGGTGGAGTCTCATGGCTGACCATGGCGCGCATTATTTGTACGAAGACGCGGCAACTAAAGAGCCGGCAATTTGTCGACGCCTCGGTCGCCTTAGGCCAATCCCGCCCGGGAATTATTTTTCATCATTATCTGCCGAACCTCGCGGGCACCATTGCGGTTTACGCCACGTTGACGATTCCCAATGTATTAATGCTCGAAGCCTTTGTGAGCTTCTTAGGGCTAGGCGTTAAGGCGCCGATGACCTCTTGGGGTCTGTTAATTAAAGAAGGAACGGATGTCATGGAGCAGTGTCCTTGGCTTTTGATTATCCCAGCCACCACTTTTGCTCTATCGCTGCTTTCACTGAGTTATTTAGGTGATGGCTTGCGCGATGCTTTTGATCCGCGTAGTAATAAAAACTAATCATGCCCCTTCGACGTTATATCGTGATCAAGTCCGACGGTTCAGAGGGTCAGGAGTTTGAAGTCGATTTACCGAAGGATGCGCCTGACTTCACTTTGCATCCGGTAACCAAGGAGCCCTGTCGCCGGGTGATTGATTCACCCAGTCTGACGATTAAGTACGGGGAGGGTGCGATGAAACAATCCGTCTCTGATAAAAAATTGAGCCAAGCAGGTTTTCAGCGTTTAGAAAAAAACGGCGAAGGCGGTTGGAATAAAATTAATTAACCCCTAAAACGAAACGCCCCGCTTTTTGGCGGGGCGAGACGTCGTCAGGGTGAGGCGTTTCCGCCGTTGAAAAATTTACTTACGCTTTGGTCGTCGCGCGTGCGCGTTTGACCAGAGACTTAGCCGTGTCGGAAGGTTGAGCTCCGAGCTTGATCCAATGGTCAACGCGTTCGACGTTGATCACGAGAGGGGCAGCTTTACCGCGAGCGCTTGGGTTGTAATGACCAAGAACTTCAACGAAGCGACCGTCGCGACGGATGTGTTGTTCGGCCACGACGAGACGATAGGTCGGCTCGTTCTTGGTTCCGAAACGTTGGAGGCGAATGCGTAACATAAATAGGGAGAAGGTGAGAGAAGGCCTAACTTGGGTTTAGCCAAAAGAGGAAAGAGAAAAAACGCAGGCGGAGGGAGGGGAGTCAAGCCTGCACCTCCCAAATTGTGCTAATTTATTTAATGAGTTATTCACGATTTAACCAAAAACACGATTTAAGTGCTTAATAATGAACGGCTTCATTCGCTTGAAGTCGCTCATTTAAATTAGTCCATCGGGCAGAATCTGTTGAAATATAAAAAAACCCGCCGGAGCGGGTCTTTTAAAGTTAATCGTTGGACGATTACTTAGCTGCGGTTTCAGCCGATGGATCGTAGCGCTTTTCTTTAACCTTGGTAGCGGACTTACCTTGGCGACCACGGAGGTAGTAGAGGCGAGCCTTCATGACTTGTGATACGCGTTCGACTTCGATTTTTTCGATGTTGGGAGAGTGAACTGGGAAAGTACGCTCAACGCCTTCGCCGAAAGATACGCGGCGAACGGTAAAGGTTTCTTGAACGTTACCACCTTTGCGGGAGATCACGATACCCGAGAAAACCTGGGTGCGCTCTTTGTCGCCTTCGCGAACTTTGGTGGAGACGCGTACGCCGTCACCGACTTTAAAAGAGTCGGCACCGCGGTTAGCTTTAAGTTGCGACTGGGTCGCGAAGTGGAGGAGGGGATGGTTGCTCATGGCTGGTTTTATTTGTCTTCCAGTAGGTCGGGCCTTCGTTGCTTTGTCTTCTCGATTTGCTTTGCCCGACGCCATTTTTCGATTTCGGCGTGGTGGCCTCCAAGGAGGACCGGGGGCACTTCGAGACCATCATAAACAGCGGGTCTAGTGTACTGCGGAAAGGCGAGCAACTTGCCGTTGTAGCTATCCCCAGTCAAGGAGTTTTCCTCACCAAGTACCCCGGGGATCTGCCGACCGACACAATCGACCACAATACAGGCCGGAAGGGTGCCATTGGTTAAGACATAGTCGCCCACCGATATTTCACGGGTAACCCGGGCATCCCGGAACCGCTGGTCGATACCCTCGTAGTGGCCAGAAACTAGGATTAAGTGGGGTTTCTTGGCTAATTCGCGGGCTAAATCGTTGGTAAGCTGCTCGCCATCGGGGCAAAGGTAGATGACTTCCGCCCCTGGGGTGGCCAAGCCGTCCACGGCATCAAACAGGGGCTGGCAGGTCATTAACATGCCTGGACCCCCGCCATAAGGGACATCGTCCACTTTGTGATGTTTATCTTTCGACCAATCACGAAGGTTGTGGGCTTTGAACTGAATCAGCCCCGTTTCAATGGCTCGTCCAATAACCGATTCCTGCAAGAAGCCGTTGGCCATTGCAGGGAAGAGAGTGATGAGATCGATGCGCACAGCCATACGATTGAATAGTATAACCACGATTAGCCCACGTAGTGCAAGACGTGGATTTGATTAAATTTTAAAGTGTTTAAATTAAGAGAGAAACTGGCCAATTAGTTTGTGGATTTATAAAGATTTAGGAATTTGACCCTTTCTACTTCTCCCTTCCTCCTCTTCATTATCCCAATAATTCAATTTAATGCCTTCGCCCTTTGATAATCTTTTGCCGCGTTACGATGCCGTCGTGATTGGCGCTGGTTTAGGCGGAATGACCGCCGCTAATAATTTAGCTAAATTTGGCCGGAAGGTTTTATTGGTTGAGCACCACTATCAATTGGGCGGCTTGGCGACATTCTTCAAACGAGCGGGTGGACATATTTTTGATATTTCTTTGCACGGTTTTCCGCATGGCATGATTAAGTCCACGCGCCGTTATTGGACGAAGGAAATTTCGGATAAGATTCATCAACTGAAAGATGTTCGGTTTATTAATCCTGACTTCGATGTACGTACGACTTTCGATCGCGTTGATTTTACGCGTATCATGATCGAGCAATTTAAAATCCCCGCGGAAACCGTGGAGGCATTTTTTGCTCATTTAAGAGAGATGAATTATTACGACAACGATCCGCGCACCACGCGTGAGTTGTTTGAGCAGTTCTTTCCCGGTCGACCCGATGTACAGCGATTACTGTTGGAGCCGATTGCCTACGCTAACGGTTCAACTTTAGATGATCCCGCCATTACCTTCGGAATTGTTTTCTCCAATTTCATGTCCAAGGGCGTGTTTATTTTTCAAGGTGGCACGGATACGATGATTAATATTATGACGGCGGAGATGAAAGCGAACGGCGTAGACATCCGTCGTAATGTCTTGGTCGAAAAAGTGGTCGTGGAAAAAGATTCCGCCGGCGTTCGCCGCGTGGTGGGAGTCAAATTGCGCGGTACCCGCCTCGGCGAAGAAGCTGAAGTCGCCTGTGCCACGGTCATATCGAATGCTAATATTAAAGATACGGTTTTAAAACTCAGTGACGCTTCATCCTTTGACGCCGAATTTTTAGCCCAAGCTAAAGCGGTCCGCGTGAATACCTCATCTTGTCAGGTCTACATGGGTATTCGTGAAGGAGAAAGTATTCCGATGATTGGAGATTTAGTTTTCACGTCCGAAGCCAAACCATTTTCTAGTCACGAGCTTACAGATTTCCATACAACGTCTCGGACTTATTCGGTTTATTATCCTGACACGCGTCCACACACGAAGACTCCACGCTACGGAGTCGTTACCTCGATTAATCAACGCTGGGAAGATTGGGCGCATTTATCGGAGGCAGATTATCAGACGCATAAAAATCGCGTGATTGAAGAATCCCTCGTCGGACTCGAAAAATTTATTCCGGATATTCGTCAAAAGGTTAATCACCTCGAAGCGGCTACCCCGCGCACGGTGAATCGCTACGTCCGACATATCGGCGGAACATCCTTTGGAACTAAGTTTGAAGGCCTAAAAGTGTCGATGGGCCTGCCTGAACAAGTGGCTGGTTTATATCACGCCGGTAGCGTGGGCATTATTATGTCAGGTTGGCTGGGCACGATTAATTACGGCGTGATTGTTTCCGCCAAGGCAGATTCTTATTTGCGCGATCCTTTAGCTAAACCCTTGGGCGAAGCAGAAGCGAGCGCTGGAGTTTAATATGAAATACCTCACACTGATACTCATTGGACTCACTTCGGTATTACCTGCGCGTGAGCTCACTTTTTATGTTGGCACTTTAGGGCCCGAAGCCAAAGGCATTTGGCGTGGAACAATCGATGAGCAGACAGGAAAAATATCCGCCCCTGTTTTACTTGCAGAAATCAAAAACGCTTCTTTTTTAGCACTGCGACCTGATGGACAGACGCTCTATGCGACGACGGAAATGTCCGATGGCTCAGGCGGAGTCGCGGCTTTTAAATTAAATACCGATGGGAGTATAAAATTATTAAACTCCCAAACGACGGGCGGAAAAAACTGCAATCACCTCGCGGTGGATGCGACCGGAAAAAATTGTGCGGTCGCTAATTACGGTTCGGGCTCGGTGGCTTCTTTGCCGATTAAAGCTGATGGATCACTCGCGGAGTTTAGTGCTTTCATTCAACATACTGGTAAAAGTGTTCATCCAAAGCGTCAGACGAGTCCGCATGCTCATGGAGTTTATTTTGATGCGACCAATCAATTCCTTGCGGTGCCAGATTTAGGTATCGACCAAATTATTGTGTATCGCTTTGAAGCGGATCGCGGGAGTCTTAATTCACTGCCACCGATAAGTGTGATGCAGAAGCCAGGCGACGCTCCGCGCCATTTAGTTTTTCATCCG
Source organism: Opitutales bacterium (assembly GCA_040398065.1). Classification (GTDB taxonomy): domain Bacteria; phylum Verrucomicrobiota; class Verrucomicrobiia; order Opitutales; family UBA953; genus UBA953. The sequence continues at coordinate 8,735 of JBBAUU010000045.1, forward strand.
AAATTACCATTAGCTTACGTTTGCAATGAGTTGTCGCTCACGGTGACCGCTTTTCATTTTGACGTAAAAACGGGCACGTTAAATCCGTTTCAAGTTATAGAAACTTTACCTGCAGCTGCGGAACGTAAAGGGGTGTCGACGGCCGAAATTTTTTGCAGTCCTAATGGTAAGAACCTTTACGTTTCCAATCGGATTCACGATTCCATCGCAGTCTACGCAATCGGCGCGGATGGTTCGTTGAAATTGATTCAGCATCAGCTGGGTGTGCCTGCGACCCCTCGAGGATTTGGTCTTTCACCCGACGGACAATGGTTGGTTTGCGCTGGGCAAAAATCGGGTACTTTAAACGCTTACCGGGTTAATCCCGAGTCAGGCATGCTCACCGACACCCAACAAGCGGTGAAGGTCGGGTCGGCTAGTTGCGTCGTTTTCGCTAAATAAGGCCCAAATCTCCTCATTTGCCTGATTTAGGGTGCAGTATTTGTCTAAAGAAAGTGGTAACCTTTTCCTTGGATTAGTGTTATATAGTTAGCATAATAGCGAACAAATCATGCCCCGATTTTTAGTTTATAACTTTATTATTTTTTTACTGGGCGGGGTCGTGCCTACTTATGCCGCTCCAGGTTCTGAACTACCATTGATCGCTCAAAAGGCTATAGAGCAAAGTCAGACTAAGTTTAGTGCGAGTGATTTAGAATTTTTCGAAAAAAATATCCGCCCGATTTTATCTGACCGTTGTTTTAAATGTCACTCCGCCCAAGAAGGAGTTTCGAAAGGTGGATTAATTATGGACACACGTGCGGGCTTGTTGGCCGGTGGCGATACGGGGGCGGCCATCGTGCCAAATAATGTTGAGAAATCACTTTTAATTACGGCTGTTCATCAAACCGATCCCGATTTGTCGATGCCTCCAAAAAAAGGTGGGGCTAAATTACCGGATGCACAAATCGCGTTACTCGAAAAATGGGTCAAGATGGGAGCTCCTGCACCCGTGGGCGCGGGGGCCGTTAAATTAACCGGCTTATCCGAAAAAGCACGCGACCACTGGGCGTTTAAATCTTTTACCAAACCCGCTTTACCGAAAGTGAGCAACGAAGCCTGGTGTCAGAATGAAATCGATTATTTTGTTTTAGCTAAATTAGACGAACAGGGATTAAAGCCGTCGATGCCTACGGATGGTGAGTCTTTGCTGCGACGACTGAACTACGATTTAATTGGCCTGCCTCCTTCCAATACGGAAGTTGAATCCTTCAGTCGCGACTACACCAATGCCAGTGCGGTTGATTCGTATTTATTACAAAATAACAAACCCGCCCATGCGGTCACTGATTTAGTAGAAAAGACGGTCGATCGATTATTGGCATCGCCGCAATACGGCGAACGTTGGGCCCGACATTGGTTAGATTCAGCTCGGTATGCTGACACTCCTGGTAATGGTATTAAACGCGGCGAGGCTTACGCCAATGCTTGGACCTATCGCGATTATGTGATCGATGCATTTAATCAGGATAAACCTTACGATCAATTTATCGTCGAACAGTTGGCCGCCGATCGCCTGCCCAATCTCGCTAAAGATGATCCCCGTTTAGCCGCTCTCGGTTTCATTACCGTCGGCAAACGTTTTGAGAACAATGATGATACGATTGACGAAAGAATTGATACTACAACAAAAGCCTTTCTAGGTCTGACCGTATCCGGTGCCCGTTGTCACGACCATAAATTCGATCCGATTCCTACGACAGACTACTACTCCCTGCACGGTATTTT
>JBBAUU010000046.1:0-10478 GCA_040398065.1 Opitutales bacterium
ACAACCGACCCTATGAGTAACGAATGGGAAATAGTCATCGGCCTTGAGGTTCACGTACAACTACACACCCGTGCTAAAGTTTTCGCGTCGGCTTCCTGGGGTTTTGGTAAAGAGCCCAATGAGCAAGTGGATCCAGTGGTCTTAGGACTTCCCGGAACCTTGCCGGTGGTGAACCGCGAAGCTGTTGAGAAATCGATTCTCTTTGGTTTGGTGGTAGATGCCGAAATTCCCGAGCAATGTGCCTGGGACCGCAAAAATTATTTCTATCCTGATAATCCTAAGAACTATCAGCTCACTCAAAAAGATTTTCCGGTAACGATGGGTGGTAAGGTGGAAATCGAATTACCGGGTGCCGCTCGTAATATCATGGGCGAACATAAGTGGATTCGTCTTCACCACGCTCACTTAGAAGAAGACGTCGGTAAATTAAGTCACTCGGGTAGCGGTTCACTCGTCGATTATAACCGCGCTGGTGTTCCTTTATTGGAAATCGTGACTGAGCCCGACTTACGTTCCGCCGCTGAAGCCTCGGCCTTCCTTAATGCCTTAGTAGTGAAATTAACCCAAGCGGGCGTGGCGGATTGTGATATGGAGAAAGGGCAGTTACGCTGCGATGCGAATGTTTCTGTACGTCGTATGGGCGACACCCAATTGGGCACTCGTACCGAGACTAAGAATCTAAATTCTATTTCAGGTGTTCGTGACTGTATTATTTACGAGTCCAAACGTCAGATTGCGCAAATTGAAGCTGGAAATAAAATCACGCAAGAGACTCGTGGTTGGAATGCTGAAATGTCCCGCGGCTATGTTCTGCGCGACAAGGAAGACGCGCACGATTACCGTTATTTCCCTGATCCTGATATTCCTACGCTGAAGATTTCCCGTGAGACGGTGAATCGCTTAAAGAAACACGTCCCAGAAGCTCCGTTTGATCGTCAGCGTCGCTACATCGAAAAACTTAATTTACCTTACACCGCAGCTTCCGTTCTCATTGCCGATAAAGCGTTGGCTGATTGGTTTGAAACCGCAGTCGCCGCTCATCCCACGAATGCCGCTGGTATCGCCAACTGGGCCGCTAATGACTTGTTGCGTGAACTTTCTGCACAATCAGGTACAGAGGTTGGTTCCGATGAAACTCCCGCTGTAAAAATTTCCTTAGACTCCTGTTTAATTAAGCCCGCCCAACTCGCCGGCTTAGTGAAATTAACCGACGAAGGCGTAATCTCTAAGCAACAAGCGAAGGAAGTCTTCACTGAGATGTTCAGCACAGGCAAAGACGCTCTTACGATTGTCGAAGCGAAAGGCCTGCGTCAAAACAGCGACACCGGTGAGCTCGAGAAAATCGTTGCTGAAGTGATTGCTGATCCCGCCGTAGCAAAATCCATCGCCGAATACCGCGCTGGAAATGAAAAGGCCATCAATGCCCTCAAGGGACCCATTATGAAACGAACCCAAGGTAAAGCTAACCCCGTGATGATTGATCAATTGCTTAGAAAGTTACTCGGATGAGCGACAAGTCTAACTCATCTGCTTGGTTTGCTGGTGTGAATGCCGTGAAAGATAACGCCGTGCCTTCAGTCATTATTTTATCTTTATCCACTTTATTGGTTTGGAGTTATTACAACTGCGTTTCAGTGCAGCAAACCTTGGACGTATTAGGCGACTTCAATAAGCAACACGTTTGGACATTTGGTATTTTGAGTACAGCCATCACCGGCGGATTTATTCCTTGGTGTTTTCGTATGTGCTTTCCGTCAATTCGTCCCGCGCATCCTTTCCTCGATTTAGTTCACAGTTTCCTCTGGTGGGCCTGGATGGGCGTCGTGGTCTGTTTCTTCTACGGATTACAGGCACAGATTTTCGGGGACAGTAAAACCGTTTCGACGGTTATGAAAAAAGTTTTATTCGACCAAATATTTTTCACTCCCGTCGTGGCTGCTCCAATGAATGCTATTTCGCATTATTGGAAGGATCACGATTGGAGCCTGGAGAAAATGAAAACCGCTTTAAGGTCGGGTTGGTATCGTCGCTTAATCCTCCCCAATTTATTGCCTAATTACGCCGTTTGGATTCCAGGCACCTGTATTTTCTACAGTATGCCCACCAACCTGCAATTGCCTGTAGCGAACTGTATTGGCTGTTTTTGGGCCTTATTATGCGTCCGAATCGCCACTCACTCGCGTTCGCGCACCTAGTTGTGCAAAGGTTTTTATCACTCGGCTTGAAACCCTAACAGAGTTCAGCGAAGGTAGTTCTTGTGCCCAACCTTTTTGGTGAAATTGAGCCCGGCGTTGCCGAAGTAGTTCCTTTTGATGGAGGAGCACGGGCCTACTCGTATTCAGTTCCCGCCGCTCTCAAAGATACTTTAAAAGTAGGTCAGTTGGTAAGAGTTCCCTTGGGTAATCGAAATAGTTTAGGCGTGGTTTGGAAATATCCAGCTGAACCTCTCGCTGATACTAAACTGAGAAGCATTATTATGCTCGAGCACGAACAGCCGGTGATGACGCCCGATTGTTGTAAGCTCGCAGAATGGATGTCAGCCTATTACGGTTGTGGATTAAATTCCGTTTTAGAAACTGTTTTACCTGCAGCCGTTCGTAAAGGTGTCCGTCCAGTCTTGCGTCGGATGCTGAGCTTGGTCGGTCCGATTGATTTAGAAGCCCTCGCTAAAATGCGTAAGAAGGCCCCGCGTCAGGCTCAGTTGCTCGACTTCATGAGCGCACAGAAAGAGCCTGTAGATAGGGCTAAAACTACGACTGGACTGGGAATCGCTCAGCCCGCCGTAGATGCTTTAATCAAAGCAGGACTCATCAAAGAGGATGCGAGTGTATTATGGCGTGTGGCTTATAACGATCCATTCTCAGAATCAGAATCCATTCCTGCCTTGGGTCATGAACTCAATGCGACGCAAAAAGAAGCGGTCGCTTCAGTCACCGAAACTTTAGATCAAAAAACTTTTCGTACACATTTATTACACGGTGTGACCGGTTCGGGTAAAACCGAAGTCTACGTCGCACTCATTCGCAAAGTAGTCCAAGAGGGTGGCTCGGCGATTTTCTTGGTACCGGAAGTCGCGCTTACTCCGCAGACGGTTGGTCGTCTTCGTTCACGTCTGGCCGACCTAGGAACCAAGGTCGTTGTTTGGCATAGTCATCTTTCCGCAGGGGAGAGGTTTGATGCGTGGATGGCGATGTCACTCGGACAAGCTCGCGTGGTCGTGGGCGCACGTTCAGCGGTCTTTGCACCCCTGCCTAATCTGCGACTCATCGTGGTCGACGAAGAACACGAACCGTCCTTTAAACAGGGCGAAACGCCGATGTATCACGGTCGCGATGTGGCCGTTTATCGGGCCTCTTTATTGGGTGCAGCCTGTGTTTTAGGTTCAGCCACACCTTCCTTGGAGAGTTGGAAGAATGCGACGGGTGGACGTTATATTTTAAATACCATGCCACAGCGGGTGGATGATCGTCCGATGCCTGCTTTCCGCATTGTAGATATGCGTCGCGAGGTCCTACACGCGAAGGGACAGAGTATTTTATCGAGAGAACTGGTGGATGGTATTCACGAACGATTAAGAAAAGGTGAGCAGGCGATTCTCTTTTTAAACCGTCGCGGTCACTCACGTTCCTTGGTTTGTCCCGACTGTGGTGAGGCGGTAAAATGTCCTTGTTGTAGCGTTTCGCTCACGTTGCATATCACTGACCATACGGCCCGCTGTCACTTGTGTGATCATCGAGAGCCCGCTCCTAAAGTTTGCCCCTCGTGTCAGTCTCCCAAAGTTCGTTGGAAGGGTTACGGCACGCAGAAGGTCGAAGAGGTCATTGCGAAATTATTCCCGCGAGCCCGCGTGGCGCGCATGGATGCGGACACGATGGGTAAGAAAGATTTATTTAGAAAAGTCTTATCCGATTTCCGTGCGGGCAAGTATGATATGCTTCTTGGCACGCAGATGATTGCGAAGGGACTCGATTTTCCTCGGGTGACTTTGGTGGGAATTTTAGATGCCGACCTTTCGTTGCAAATGCCTGATTTCAGGGCTCCTGAACGCACTTTCCAATTGCTCACGCAGGTGGCGGGTCGAGCAGGGCGGGGCACACTCGAAGGCGCTGTCGTGGTACAAACCTTTCAGCCTGCATCGGATCCCATCCAATTTGCTAAGCGGTTAGATTTCCATGGCTTTGCAAAATCAGAACTAGTTAAGCGAGCCGAGTTTGGATATCCACCCGAACGCCATTTAGTCCGTCACGTTTTCCGTGGACGTAATTTAGAAAAAGTAAACTTCGTGGCTGAAGCTTGGGTGAAGGAATTTGAGCGACTCCATCCAGGGATGGCTGAAATTCGTGGCCCGGCCCCATGTCCCTTTGAACGTGTGCAAGATCAACACCGAGTTCACTTGTGGTATTTTGTGAGCGGCGTAAAGTCGTTGCTCGCTGCGATTCTTCCATTGCGTGCAAAGATTTTACGTGATGAAGATGTCATTGATACCATCGACGTCGACGCCCAAGACTGCGGTTAAAGTCGTGGTGGTCGCGACAGGATTCGAACCTGTGACTTCTACAATGTGAATGTAGCGCTCTAACCAGCTGAGCTACGCGACCCCATTAATACAGTATAATCTATTTCAAATATAAGGCGAATCGGTCCGATTCTTTGCTGAGACTTGCCTTAAATCTTAAATGTTTTAGTCTATGAGTTATGTCAGTCGCCACCACACCCACCCTCCGACAAGCCGATGAGCGATTGATTCGGCTCACTCCGTCGGCGGGCGTGAAGGTAAAAGCTTTGGCAGAACGCGAGGCCCAGGGTCGTTATCTCCGTGCAGCAATCTCCGGCGGTGGTTGTAATGGTCTCTCTTACAAACTCCGCTTCGTGGGTGAATCCAAAGAGGGTGATATTTTAGTTAATTCGGCGGGTGTAGAAGTTTTGGTGGATCCGAAGTCCGCCCTCTATCTTCGCGGAACCGTTCTCGATTACTCCGATAAAATGATTGGCGGTGGCTTTAAGTTCTCAAACCCCAACGCCAAAGCCAGCTGTTCGTGTGGGGAGAGTTTCTCTCTTTAGCACTGCTAAAGAGAGACGGGACACGTGGGCAAGGTGACACGGTGACAAGGGGAGATGCGTAATACCTGAGGTAAATGGCTTAGAGGTGCGGAGTTGAGGTGTAACAAGGTGGAATCGTTACACTTTGTTATGACGGCTATAAATTTGTATTTAGACGAGGCAGGTAATTTTGATTTTGGTCCTAATGGAACAAGGTGGTTAATTGTTGTATGTGTAAATTTACCGTGGAGTCCTGAGCGTATCGCTAGGTTGGCTGATTTGAGATACACACTGTTGAGAGAGGGTTTTGCCTTAGAATATTTTCATGCCAGTGAAGATAATCGAAACGTCCGTCGAAGAGTTTTTGAGGTAATTGCTGAAGTACTACCGCGTGATGCGATAACAGCTTTTGTGGTTGAGAAATGTAAACTTCCCAAGGGATTACAGGATCCGGAGAAATTTTATCCTGAATTTATGGGTCCGCTTATAAAAAATGAGGTGAATGACGCTAGCGCCCCCGTCTTTTCATTTAGCGACGTTTTACCTGTTGTTCGAAAAAGAAATGCTATTGAAAAATCAGTGATTACTGAGTTGTCACACCGCGTTGGTGGAAGAGGTTCTCATGTTTTTCTGCACCACGCATCGAAATCAAATTTTGATTTACAGATTGCAGACTATTGTTGCTGGGCCGTTTGGCGTGCCTATGCTCGTGGTGATAATGAACCTATAAAGATTTTACGGAATGCTTTAAAGGATGTGCAGATGAGATAAGGTTGACCGCGCCAGCTATCCTAACGGAAAAGACCCTTGGTCTTTTATCACTGGCTCGGGACCTTTTTTGCGAGCCTTGCGACCCACAAATGGAATAAAAGTAAATTTTAGAAGGCAGGCAAAACAAATTTAGGGGACATTAATTAATTTAGGGGACAAGGTGACACGTGGGCACGGTGACAAGGGGAGATGCGTAGACGCGACGCAATCGCGCCCCTACCTATTCTTGCCAACGTGCCCACTTGTCCCCTAGTTATTCCCTGTGTTTACCTTATTAAAAACAGATACAGCGACAGCTGCACGCTTAGGTGTTCTTAAAACTCCACATGGTGAAGTGCGTACGCCTGTCTTCATGCCCGTCGGCACACAGGCGACGGTTAAAGGCCTCACCCCGCAAATGGTTGCCGATACGGGTGCTCAAATTTTATTAAGTAATACCTATCACTTAAATCTTCGACCCGGACGGGAGATTGTTCGTCAGGCCGGTGGACTCCACAAATTCATGAATTGGGATAAGCCGATTCTGACCGACAGCGGAGGCTTCCAAGTTTTCTCGTTGGCTAAGTTCCGTCAGGTCACCGACGAGGGTATTCATTTTAAATCCCACCTCGATGGCTCACCGCTGTTCTTGGACGTCAAAGATTGTTTAGCGATTCAAGACGCACTCGGGTCCGACATCGCCATGGTCTTGGATGAATGTCCCCCTTGGCCCTGCGAACGCGCCGCCTGCGAAGTCGCCGTAAACCGCACCATTCGTTGGGCGAAAGAGATGTTACAACTCGCTAAGGATAATGGATTCCTGGCTTCGGGCCGTCACTTATTCTGCATCAATCAAGGATCGGTCTTTGAAGATTTACGCGTTCGCTGTGCAGAAGAATTAGCCGGACTCGACTTTCCTGGTTTTGCGATTGGTGGTGTGAGTGTAGGTGAACCCGAAGAAGAAATGCTCCGTCAGGTCAGCATTGCCGCACCTTTACTACCTAAGAATAAACCACGCTACGTCATGGGCGTGGGCACTCCTCCGCAATTATTACGCATGGTGGCGCTCGGTGCGGACATGTTTGATTGCACCATGCCTACTCGCATTGGTCGTCACGGCGGTGCATTCACGCCCGATGGCCCCGTGAGCTTAAAACACTTACGTTACAAAGAAGATCACCGTCCACTCGTGGAAGGTTTAGATAATTATACCTGCAAGAATTTTTCACGCGCTTATCTTCGTCACTTACATCACGCGACTGAATCCCTCGGTGGTACCTTGCTCGCGCTCCATAATATTCACTTCCTGCAAGACCTCATGAGACAAGCCCACGAGCATATTGCGGCGGGCGATTTCGCTTCATGGTCTAAAGCTTGGTGCGAGCGTTATGAAGCCGGCGCCAAGGACGAGATTCCCGCAGGCGAGTAAGCAGTTTTAACGTCGGTTTCCGTTAAAACTCAGGCGCATACCGCGTGAGGACTGATTTACTTTTCCGTTTTCGTACACGCTGACTCCGTTCACAAAGGTTTGATGAATGGTGTTTTTGAAAGTGTGGCCTTCAAGAGGTGACCAACCGCAGTGAAAGAGAATGTTTTCTTTAGATACGGTATAAGATTTTTTGGGATTAACGATTACGAGGTCAGCCCAATAGCCCTCACGAATAAAGCCGCGATTTTCGACCCCGAATAAAAGTGCCGGGGCATGACACGCACGTTCCACCGTTTTTTCCAGGGTGAAGACTCCTTGGTCGACTAAATCAAATAATATCAGGAGAGAGTGTTGAACGAGGGGAAGCCCGGAAGGTGCCTTGAAATATTTCTGAGCTTTTTCCTCAGCGGTGTGCGGTGCGTGGTCGGTCGCAATGACATCAATGACTCCTTGGTTTACCGCCTCACGAACCGCTGCTCGATCTTGCACGGTCTTAATCGCCGGATTACATTTAATTTTGTGTCCGAGTCGGGCATAGTCCTGATCGCTAAACCAAAGGTGATGCACGCACGCCTCTGCGGTGATGCGTTTTTTGCTTAGAGGCTCCACTGAAAATAGACTCAACTCTTTGGCGGTAGTGATGTGTAGGACGTGCAGTCGGGCCCCGTGTTTCTTGGCTAAACTCACCGCAAGAGATGACGAAGCATAGCAAGCATCTGCATTACGAATAATCGGATGCTCACTCGCTGGAACATCTTCGCCCCATTTTGCTTTAGCCACCGCTTCAGCTGCCTTAATCATCGGCGTATCTTCACAGTGCGTTGCGATGAGGGTGGGCGAGTGTTTGAAAATACCTTCGAGTGTCGTGGCTTGGTCGACCAACATATCGCCCGTCGATGAGCCCATGAAAACTTTAACTCCGCAAACTTTAGTGGCATCGACCCTCTTTAAAATTTCTAGATTAGTATTCGTTCCTCCGAAGAAAAAAGAATAGTTAGCCACGGAGACTTGGGCGGCGCGTGTGTATTTTAATTCTAATTCTTCAATCGTCGTAGCCGGAGGATTGGTGTTGGGCATTTCCATGAATGAAGTCACCCCGCCAGCAACAGCCGCGCGTGCTTCACTCTCAATAGTAGCTTTGTGGGTTAATCCCGGTTCTCTGAAATGAACTTGGTCGTCGATCAGACCTGGTAAAACTAGTTTACCGCCGAGATCGATTTCACGGTCGGCTTTAACATCGGCTGGAATCTGTCCGATACGTTCGATTTTTCCATTTCGAACAAGAATATCAGCATGAAAGCGTTTACCTTCATTGACGATGAGCCCGTTGCGAAGGACGAGTGAGTCCATGCAAGCAAGTTCACTTAAAATCTCCTTCACCGCAAACGGTAAAGTGAAGATTATAGGCTCGGCTTAATAATATCGCTTAAATCCGTATTCGACAGACCTTCTGGATTAACATTCACGGCCGACACATTGAAGGTCGCACCCGTACGGTGGTTGAACTTTAAGACGAAATTAGTGATGAGCGCATTCTCACCAGGATAGAGTTCTTCTTTACGGGCAATCATGCTGGTGACCAATTCATCGACCTGCTCAGCTGAAGATCCGGGAAGGGCATTCAGTTTACCTTTCGCTTCCTTGATTTTCTCTTCTCCGCCGATGGATGCGTTCCAAATTAAAATAGCAACGTTCATTGCACCCTTAGCGGCTGTGCGATTATTACCAGCTTGTTCGAGAATCGGCTGACTGAATTTGGCCAACTTGTCGGCAATCGTCAGAGTGCGAGGAGTTTTTTCCTTTTGGACCGGAGCGGGTGCCGTGAAATCGCGTTGAATCGGGCGAGGGCTGCGGTTGCCGAAGGCACCGTTGGTCTTACTACGTGAGCGGGGGGAGGACATGGGGAGCCGTGGATGACTTCCAAGGCAAACCAGTCTCGCCCGTTGGGCAAGCCCATTTCCGCTTCCCATCCCTTGACAGAACAGACTCGCCTTGCCACTCTGACCCCTAAATAACGTATACCTGTGACTGATTATAGCGAAGTTATTAAAGCCCACCGCCGCGACCACCTCGCCCGGCCGATGTCTCTCCCCACCGGAGTGCACCGTCACTTCGAGAGCACGACTTTACCTTTACCGATTGAGAAGGTCTTCGAATTTTTCTCCAAAGCAGAAAATCTCGAGGCGATCACTCCTCCCGAATTACAATTTAAAATCTTAACCCCGCTCCCCATCATCATGGAACGCGGAGCGTTGATTGATTATCGAATTAAAATGAGTGGCATTCCTTTTGGATGGCGCACTCGCATTACGCACTGGGATCCGCCCTACGCTTTTGCAGATCAACAGCTCAAAGGTCCTTACGCCGTTTGGTTCCACACTCACACTTTTGCTGACGAAGGTGGTAAGACACGCATGGATGACGAAGTTCTTTATAAACTTCCGCTCTGGCCGTTCGGTGAAGTTGCATATCCTTTTGTGAAAGCAAAAGTGGAAGGCATCTTCAAATACCGCCGTCAGAAAATCCGAAAACTGCTCGGAGTCTAATTAGTCGAGACGCGAGATGAGTTGATCGAGCGACGTGATAAAGGCGTCCGCTCCGGCTTTGACTTTGGGTCGCGCTGTGTAGCGTCCGAAGCCAATCATTTTATCAACATCACCTTTTACTTCTAAATCACTCGCGCCATCGCCGACTAAAACAGTTTGGTAGGCTTTGAATTCATCGCGCAGTTTAAGAGCCACGACATTTTTACCTTTCGACTTCGCAGTTGGGCAACTCTCCACATAACCCGCATAAGATCCATCGGCATTAAAACGCAATTCGACCGCTTCTACGCGTTCGATGCCTAAGTATTGGGCAAGAGGGCGGATGGCCTGAGTGAAACCACCGCTGACAATCATAACCGTCCATCCATTCGCCTTGAGTTTTTTAATTGTATCAAGCGCGGTAGGTTCGACCTCTTGGATATATTTCTGACCAATCGATTCTAACTCTTTTAAAGTCGGCTTAATCATATCTAGGCGTTTGGCGAAGATGGACTCCATCGGCGTGCTACCGTCCATGGCCTTAGTCGTCATTTCTTCTACGGCTTTAAAGACTTCAGGACTACGTAAACGACCCAATTCATCGATTCCCTCGATAGCCGAGAGCGTCGAATCACAGTCGAATAATAGAAGCTTAGTCGCCACGCAGTTATACAGACCGACTTACCACAGAGGTCAAGGTTTGGCGTTTAAATGATGTAAATCGGGTTTTTTTA
>JBBAUU010000047.1:0-10392 GCA_040398065.1 Opitutales bacterium
CGCGATGGAGATTCAGGATTTAACTCCTCTCTTCAAAAATTCTGCCTTCAAAGTTTTCCAAACCGTTGCGAACACCGAAGGTTCGGTCGTGCGTGCCATCAACGCTAAAGGTTTAGCTGATATCACCCAAGGCGAGCTCACCAATTTCGAAACCATCGCGAAGAGCCAAGGTGCCAAAGGTCTTGCGTTTATTAAGTGTGAAGCCGGTGAATGGAAATCGCCGATCACTAAATTCTTCTCCGACGAAGAAAAAGCCGCGCTTAAGAAAGAACTTAATATTGAAGATGGTGATATCGTATTCTTCGCCGCGGCACCTTGGGAACAAGCCTCGACGATTCTCGGACGTATCCGTCTTGAGTCCGCTGCCTTATTGAAAGCACGCGGCAGAATGAACTTACCAACCAATCAGTATAATTTCCTCTGGGTGATTGAATTCCCTCTCATGCTTTGGGATGCGGAAGAAAAACGTTATATCTCCGCACACCACCCGTTCACTGCGCCCGTAGTTGAAGATGAAAAACTTTTAGAAACTGAACCGTCCAAGGTTCGTGGTCAGCACTACGACATCGTTCTCAACGGCGTGGAACTCGGTGGTGGATCGATTCGAATTCACAATCCAGCGATTCAGAAAAAAGTCTTCGAAGATATTCTTAAGATTCCTCAAGACGTGGTTGAAAGTCGCTTCGGCTACATGCTCAAGGCGTTTTCCTTCGGTGCCCCTCCTCACGGCGGTATCGCATTAGGATTCGATCGCGTGGTCGCCATGTTGGCTGGTCGTAGCTCGATTCGCGATATCTTAGCCTTCCCCAAGACTCAGAGTGGCCAGGACTTAATGGCCCAAAGCCCAAGCCCAGTAACGGCTAAGCAGCTCCGCGAATTACGCATCAAAGTCGTAGACGAAGAGCCCAAGCCCAAAGCTTAATAGTCTAATTTTTAGACGGACAAAGGTCTGGGTGTCGCTTAACTAGCAACTACTCCCCTATGCGCTATTCACCCGTTGTACTGGCTCTTTCATTTGTTCATCTGTGTGCTCAAACGCTTTCCACCGACACTGCGAAAATCAGCGAGGTAACCGTTTACAGCGACCGTGCTGAGGTGGTGAAACATCTCGAAGGTAAACTAGAGGCCGGCGAACATGTCTTGAGTTTCGAAAACCTACCTGGATCGGCCGATTTGAGTTCTGTCCGTGTCCAAGGGAAAGGCGACTTTGCATTGATAGATATTAAAGCAGAAACCGTTCAAACCACAGATACTGCTGACACTCGCTTAAAAGAACTGGAAGACAAGAAAGAGGAATTAGCGAAGCAACTCAAGGAACTGAGCATGAGTGATGCGCGGATAAATAATCGCAAGGCGGCTTTGGAAAAAATCCTTACGCGGTTAACGACGACCACAGCAACCGCGACAGCGCCGGCAGAGATGGATACAACTAAATGGTCCAGCTATCTTCAGTTTCACACGGATGCGTTGGAAAAATGCGATAAGGAAATTTTCGCCAATGCCCAAACCACGCTCGGTGTGACGAAAGAAATGAATCGTATCGTCCGCGAAATCGAAAACCTCAATGTTAAGCGCGTTAAATATCGCAATGTGGCTAAGGTTAAAATCGATGTTAAGAAATCGGGCCTGATTCAATTAGACATCTCCTACATTGTGCATGGCCCAAGCTGGAGACCCTCCTACGATGTTCGCGCTAATACCGTTCAAGGTAATTTAGAACTCACTTATAATGCAGAAGTACGTCAATCCACCGGTGAAGATTGGAAAGGTGTAGCCTTAAAACTTTCAACGGCTCAGCCAGGCATCGGCGGTCGCGAACCCAATCTCTCACCCTGGTTTATTAACAAACAGCAACCCATCGTCGCGCTAGGCGCATCTGCCCCGATGGCCAAAGGGTTGGCCCGCAGACAGGACCAAATGATGAATGCATATGTCGCTGAGGCTGACCAAGTAGCGTCACCATCTGATATGTCTGTCGTCGCCGCCACCGTCGTGACGGGTGCGACCGCCGAGACGTTTATTATCGATCGTACTGCGGATGTTTTATCCGATAACAAAGTCGCTAAGGTTAATATTACGAAGCAAAACTTCCCGACCGTTTATCGTTACAGCAGCGTGCCCAAGTTATCACCGCACGTTTATCTTAAAGCTAAGGCTAAGAATAAATCCGACTTCACCCTGCTCCCCGGACAAACCTCGATCTTCCTCGATGGCGCTTTTGTGGCCAATGCCTCGATTGATTTAGTTCCAGCCGGTCAAGAATTCTGGACCTACCTAGGTGTTGATGCTTCGGTGAAAGTTGAACGGAGAGAATTCGGTCGTCGCGAAGAAACCAGCGGGATTTTCGCAAAGAAAACTTTACGTACGGTTTATGATTACGTCTTTAAAATAAAAAACTCCAAACCCACCGCCATCGAACTCGTCGTGTGGGACCAGATTCCGTTTTCCGACCATGAAGATATCAAAGTCATTCTCGAAGAGCCCAAGTACGAAAAAGACTCAGAGAATCTTAAGATGTCGGACGGCAAACTTCTCGAATGGCGTTTTAATTTAAAGCCGGACGAGAAAAAAGACGTACCTTTCCGTTTCGCCATCGAGCGTCCCGAAGGCACTCTTATTCAAGGGCTCTAATTACTTCAGAACAATTCGCTGACCGTCGTAGCACAGTCCCACCTTAGGATAGGCGGCAGCTAATTCCGATTCAGGCCACTTACCGTAATCAATCTGGTAAGTCATATGAGTAATATAAGCCTGCTTAGCGTTGATCTCGACCGACATTTCGCAGGCCTTACCTATCGTCATATGTGTCGGGTGAAAGTTCGGTCTTAAGCCATCGAGGATGGCGACATCACAGTCTTGAGCTAAGGCAATCGCTTCGCGCGTGAGCGTTTTACAATCGGTATAATAGACGAACTTCTTCCCAGTAGATGGCTCGAAGAAGATGAGACCAAGAGTCGACTCACTGCCGTGAGGAAGGACTGTTGAGGTAACAATACCACCGCCAGGGAGTTTTAATTCTTTAGGGAAGAGGCTGACGTCTAATTCGATGTATCCGGGTGAGGCCATGGCACCGATGGCGTAGGGATAAATCGCTTCGATGCGATGTTTGCCCTGCACGGTTGTATATACAGGCATCGCTTTACCACTATTGGTGCAAAACTGACGCAGGTCATCCATACCGAGTACGTGATCGGCGTGACCGTGAGTGAGGATGAATGAATCGACGTCGTTAATCTGATTCACTAAACACTGGAGACGGAATTCCGGAGCGGCGTCGACCTGTACGTGGTGACCTTCGATGATGACATGGACGCTGGTTCGCGTACGCCAGTTTTTGGAATTAGAAAGATCCAGGCCTGGATTATCATGGGCCACCAAGGGAACCCCTTGCGACGTGCCACAGCCCATGACGATAATTTCCATCAAAACACCTGTGAATACACTTAGGTAAAATGCAACTTAATCCGAACTTTACCTACAATCACAGCTTAAAGTCGGATCCTAATTCACGTTTACCATTCCAGTGAGATTTACCGCCTAAGTGTGCACAGGGTAGGCCTAAAATTAGATTTCTACCCGGAAATCTTTGTGCAAATTCATTATCACAATTTGAAGCATCCCTCGAGGTATTGTAAAAAAACTTATCTTTGTACAATTGAAAGTAACCATCAACACGCTCTTTATGCTCGTACTTTTTATAATTAGTGTAGTTTTGAAAATCTTCCAATGATTCAAAATCTAATCGTTCATCTAGACCGTAGATTAAATTTACATCATAGGTAGGTAGAAAAACAGCTACAAAATGTGAAAATTGCATAGGCAAACAAATGTCAGAATCAATTAGTAGATACCAATCATCGGGATATTTTTCATACACATAAGTTTGCACAAAACGAATCGCACCACCTTTATCAAAAATATTTCTATGATTCTGAAAGTCCCAGAATAAAATGGTTACATTAGGTTTAGTTGAGAGAAAATTAATGGTTTCTTGATCACCCTTGTCTGTCACAAAGACCCAGTGTTTAAATAAATCCTTATTGTGATGATGTACAATAGGGAGTAAGTCATGATAATTGGTGGATACGGTAATAGCGATCATCGGTGATAGGAATGATACATCTAAATAAGCTCTATAAAATATTCTACAATAAATCTATTATAGTTTTTTTATGGAATTATAACCGTGCAACTTTGTTGATTAAGAAAAATCTATATTTCTCAACAAAACTTGGTTTTTTGAGGCTTATTCTCTCTTCTTGCCTGATGTCTAAACTTATGCTCAGATTAACATTCCGTGTTTAATAACTTAACCGATAAACTGACCAAAGCTCTCCGCGACTTGCGTGGGCTCTCTAAACTTACGGCTGAAAACATCGTTCCGGCTCTGAATGAAGTTAATTCTGCCCTGCTTAGCGCCGATGTTAATTTCAAAGTCGCTCAAGAATTTACCGAACGCGTCAAGAACGCCTGTCTTGGAAAAGAAGTCGTTGAAGCCGTATCCCCCGGACAGATGGCGGTCAAGGTCGTCTCCGACGAACTCACTCGTTTACTCGGCGAAGGTGAAAAAACTCTCAACCCTCAACGTCCCCTAAGAATTTTACTCGTTGGACTTCAAGGCTCAGGCAAAACGACCAGTGCTGCTAAATTAGCCCGACACCTCATCAAAAAAGAAGGCGTTAGAAAACCTAGTTTGATTGCTGCCGATTTACGTCGTCCCGCAGCCATCGACCAACTGGAGACGTTAGCGAAGAACGAAGGGATTGATTTCCGCTCCGATCGTACCGCTCAGGATGTCCCCGCCATGGTTGCACAATTAACTAAAGATGCCGAAGCGTCGGGCTCGGATGTTGTCATTGTGGATACTGCGGGACGTTTACAAATCGACGCCGATCTAATGTCAGAGATCAGTCGCATTCGTGATCTGATTCAGCCTCAAGAAATCTTTTTAGTCGCGGATGCTGCACTCGGACAACAAGCCGTCGATGTCGCCGCACAATTTAATACCTCTACCCCATTGACGGGGATTATCCTGACCAAGTTAGACGGCGATGCACGTGGTGGCGCTGCATTATCGATGAAATCGGTTACCGGTGTACCTATTCGTTACATCGGAACTGGGGAAAAATCGGCCGACTTTGATACCTTCCATCCTGATCGTCTCGCCCAACGTATTTTAGGTATGGGTGACGTGGTATCACTCGTTGAAAAAGCTCAAGAAGTGGTCGACCAAAAAGAAGCGGCAAGAATGGTAGAGAAGTTAAAGAAGTCGGACTTCGATTTAGAAGATTTCTTAGCGCAGATGGGTCAGATGAAAAAAATGGGGCCGCTCGGTGACATCATGAAAATGATGCCTGGCATGGGGAATGTACAAGTCGGTGCCCGCGAAGAAAAAATGCTCGGTAAAACCGAAGCGATTATTTTATCCATGACGGTGAAGGAGCGTCGCAAGCCCGATATTCTCAATGCCTCGCGTCGAGCCCGCATTGCTAAGGGTTCAGGCACTCAGGTGAGTGATGTGAATGCGATGATTAAACAATTTACGCAAATGCGTGAGATGATGAAGATGATGAAAGGTGGCCGAGGTCATGAGCTGATGCGTAAAATGGGCCAAATGGGCGGTGGTCGCGGCGGATTCCCCGGTGGAGGTTTCCGTTAAAATGTCGGAAATGATTTCATTCGATCCTGCTCTCTTAAAAAAGAGAGGTTGGATTTTTGATTGTGATGGAACCGTGGCTGAAACCATGCGCATCCACCATCGCACATGGACACACATCATCAGCAAACAACTCGGAAAGCCGTTTGATTTTCCTTGGGAATTATTTTGTTCGATGGGAGGAATGTCCGCCCACGACACCTGTAAAAATCTCAAGAAACTTTATAACGTCGATTTGGATGTGCCGTTATTGTTAGCCGATGGACACGACTACCTTGAAATCCATTTAGCGAAAGATGTTCGTCCCAGAAAAGCAGTCGTTGCCGTGGTTCATCATGTCAAAAGTCTCGGACACCGGACCGCGATTGCGTCAGCCGGACGTAAAAGTCACGTTCACACATCGCTGACCGCCACTAACCTGATGCATTTGTTCGATGCAATTATAACGGCTGAAGATGCGACCCGTTTAAAACCACACCCTGACCTCTTTTTAACTGCAGCAGCGCGTATTGGAATTGATCCGTCGGACTGCGTAGTCGTTGAAGACAGCCCACGCGGCAAGGAAGCCGCTGATGCAGCCGGGATGGAATGCATCCTCGTCGATCCGGCCTGAACTTAGGGGACAAGGTGACACGGTGTACGCGACGCAGTCGCGCCCCTACCTTATTCCCTTATGCCCTTTTAAGTTTATTGCAGAATCTTGCGAGCCGCTCCAATCCTTTAGCAATCGTCTCATCCGAAGTTGCATAGCTCATACGGATATAACTTTCGGAGCCGAATGCAGAACCAGGGACAACGGCCATGAGTTCTTCTTCGAGTAAGCGATCAGCGAATTGTGCAGAGGTGAGTCCGAACGCTTTGATATTTGGGAAAAGATAAAACGCACCTTGTGAGCGGTAGCAGGTTAAACCTGGGATGGCATTTAATCCGGCGAGTAAGTTGAGGCGACGACGGTCGAAGGCTTTGCACATTTCGGCGAGCGAAGCTTTGGCTTTGTCGGGATGTTGATGGACCGCCAACGCACCAAACTGAGCGAAGGTAGTAGCGTTAGATGAAATTTGGCTCTGTAAGTCAGCCACCGCAGCAGCGAGGGCTTTGTCACTCGCAACGAGTGTACCTAAGCGCCATCCGGTCATAGAATAACTCTTAGCATAACCAGAAACCGTAATCGTCAGACGTGCTGCTTCAGGTGAAAAGGTAGCTGGGCTACAAGTGGTTTGGTTATCGTAGACGAGGTTTTCGTAAATCTCGTCGGACATGATCCAAACATTGGCCTTAACGCAAATCGCGACGAGCGCTTCTAATTCTGCACGAGAGTAAACTGCACCCGTTGGATTAGAGGGGCTGTTAAGAACCACCATGCGAGTCTTTGGAGTGATTGCAGCGGAGAGTTGTGCAGGTGTAACTTTAAAACCCGTTACATCTTCAGCGTTAATAAATTTAGGAACGCCACCGGCGAGTTTGACCATCTCAGGATAGCTCACCCAGAAAGGTGCAGGGATAACTACTTCGTCGCCTGGGCTGATGGTGGCGAGGATGGCGAGGTAGCAGGACATCTTACCGCCGGGGCTGACGACGACATTGGCATCGGCGATACCGGTAAAGCCACGACGGGTATAGTCTTCAGCAATCGCTTTACGAAGGGCGGGAATACCTGGAGTCGGGGCGTACTTAGTTTGGCCATCCGCGAGAGCCTTAGCGCAGGCGTCTTTGATGAATTGAGGCGTATCGAAATCAGGCTCACCGACACCGAAGCCGACCACGTCTTTGCCAGCGGCCTTGAGGGCCTTGGCCTTGGCATCGACAGCGAGCGTTGGCGAAGGGGCGACATTACGGGCCCATGAAGAAAGCGAGGCTAGGTTGGACATAGTTGCGACATCGGGAAAGCAATGGGAAGAAGCCCCGATGGCAAGAAAGAGTTAACAGCCCCTACCCCGACCTAAATATCGATCACGTCCTTAGGCGGTTCTTTACCCTCTTTGGCAGCTTGGGCACGACGGAGGGGCTTCAACTGATCAATGCCCACCGCCGAAGAAAAGAACCAGGAACAGATGGAAATCGTTAAAGTCGCGTAAGCCCAATTGCCTTCAATTATATTAAAACTCGAACCCATTAATTTGGCAGTTAATGCGAGTATGGCGCCGTTAGTTAAAAATAAAACTAAGTAGGCACCGAGGCCTAACGTAACAATGAGGATCGGAATCGAAACGATAAGGAAGATGGCGAGTAAGAATGGACGCAGAAACGAATTAAAAATACCGAGCACCATCGCAACAACCACGAGAGTCGAAAAGTCTGTGTAGGTTAGAAAACCAAAATGAGCTGCAACAAATACGCCTAAGGCTAGAGAGAACCACTCGAGAACTAAGACGCCAAGACGACGGAAAACTTGCATAGAAATAATCTAGCAAAAACAACCTGCGGGGTCGAGTGAGAAAACTATCGGCTTAGCGGGCGTGGCGAATGTCTTCGCCGGACAGAATAAAAATAACCTGTTCGGAGATATTTTTACTATGATCACCGATGCGTTCTAAAGCTTTAGAAATGAAGATAAGCTCAACATTAGAGGCCGAAACCTTGGCGGTGTCGCCCGAACGACCGAAAAGCGCTTCATAGTTTTTGCGATTCAATTGATCGATTTCGGCATCGCGTGTGATGACGAGTTTTGCCTTGGCGATATCGCCCTCCACAAAACCATCTAAGGCCAGACGGAGAACTTCGACGGCGACGCGACCTTCTTCAGGTACGTGAAGTAAATCTTTCAAAGTGCCACGTTGAGAAATCACTAAAATGCGTTTAGCGATGACGGAAGCCTCATCTGCAATGCGTTCTAAATCGTGTCCGATATCACGAGCAGCTAATAAGAGACGAACATCACTGCCCATCGGACCAAAAAGAGTAAGGTAGCGCATGATTTCACGATCGACCTGTTTTTCTAAATCATCAACGGCATCATCCATACCACGCACTTGGAGTGCTAACTTATCATCACCATTTTCCAATGCTTGCATGACGAGGCGCGTCATATCAATGGAGCGCTCACCCATGAGAATTAAATCGTCGCGGAGTTGGCGGAGTTCGTCGTGGAAGAATCGTTGCATAGGAATAGTTTGTGATAAGTTAATTTAAAACTCAACCAAAACGACCAGAAATGTAGGCCTCGGTTTGCGCTTGGCCGGGGTTCATAAAAATCTTCTCGGTCGTATCGTACTCAATGAGTTTACCCAAGTAGAAGAAAGCGGTACGATCCGACACCCGAGCTGCCTGCTGCATCGAGTGGGTCACAATCACGATGGTGAATTGTGCTTTGAGTTCATGAATGAGTTCCTCGATTTTACCCGTCGCAATCGGATCTAAGGCCGAACAAGGCTCGTCCATGAGTAAGATTTCAGGGCGATTGGCAATCGCACGGGCGATACAGAGACGTTGCATCTGACCTCCGGAAAGTCCGAGGGCGTTGTCATTCAAACGATCTTTAACTTCGTCCCAGAGGGCCGCTTTACGGAGTGAAGTTTCGCAAGCCTCATCCAGAACGGCACGGTTTTTTACGCCCATCACACGGAGTGCAAAAACTACATTTTCGTAAATAGACTTAGGAAAAGGATTAGATTTCTGGAAAACCATCCCGACGCGGCGACGCAGTGAAATGACCTCCAGACCTGGGTCGTAAATAGACTGTCCTTTGATTTCGATATCTCCCTCGTGACTAATACCATCTACCAAGTCATTCATACGATTAAGATTACGGAGGAGTGTGGATTTACCACAGCCCGATGGACCAATAAAGGCAACCACCTGACGTTCAGGTATATCGAATGACATGGACTCGAGAGCCTTTTTTTGTCCGTACCAAAAACCAAAGTTCTTGATACTAATAAAATCTGTCCGACCTGTGGTATCGGTGGCGGGACGAGTTTGAATGCGAGCGTTACTCATGGCGTTATAGAATTAGAAGGAGGCACCCTTGAAACGGGCACGGAGTCGATTACGAATGGTGATAGCACCGAGATTCAGGCAGACGACTAAGATGATTAGGAGCAGGGTTGTCGCAAAAACCATCGGGCGAGCCGCATCAGAATCAGGCGACTGGAATCCTAAATCATAAATATGGAAACCGAGGTGCATGAACTTACGATCGAGGTGCAAGAAAGGAGCTAAGCCATCAATCGGCAAAGTGGGAGCGAGCTTCACCACACCGACAATCATGAGCGGAGCAACCTCCCCTGCCCCACGTGCCATCGCCAAAATGACGCCAGTTAAAATACCAGGGGCCGACGCAGGTAATAAAATATCGCGAATCGTCTGCCACTTGGAAGCACCCGCCGCGAGTGATGCTTCGCGCATACCGCGAGGTACGGCCGATAAAGCTTCTTCCGTAGCCACAATCACTACGGGCAATGTCATCAAGGCCAGCGTCAATGAACACCACAATAAGCCACCAGTGCCAAAGACCGGAGTGTTGTTATTGTACTTCAATTGATCGGAGAAAAAGAGTTGGTCGATGGTACCACCGAGAACATAGACGAAGAAACCAAGGCCAAAGACACCGAAGACGATGGAAGGAACACCGGCTAAATTATTAACGCAAATTCGGACGACGCGTAAGACGGTGCCATCTTTCGCATATTCTTTTAGGTAAATTGCGGCAATGACACCCACCGGCGTCACCAACATACTCATGAACACGGTCATCACGAGCGTGCCGAAAATCGCAGGCATTAAACCACCTTCGGTAT
>JBBAUU010000048.1:0-10285 GCA_040398065.1 Opitutales bacterium
CCAAAGGGCAAGGGGAACAAGTCGAGGGGACAAGCTGGCAAGGTGACACGGGGACAAGGGGAGATGTAAATATCTGCACAACTCAACATGTCACCTTGCCCACGTGTCCCCTGAATTAAATCACAAGTGCTCGGGGCGGGAGTCGAACCCGCATACCTTTCGGCGCCAGAACCTAAATCTGGTGTGTCTGCCATTCCACCACCCGAGCGACCTGTACTTAAAACATTTTACTGCTCTCTGCCTTCTGGCAAGCGCTTTGCGATTTAGTCTTTTAAATTAATCGACCCAAACGTGACCCCATTTTGGCGTAAAGCTCTTGTTGGGTTTCACCCGCCGTAATTAAATCATCTTCCAGACGAATTCGATTGGGCTCAAAGAGGGTAGCGATAAAAGATCCACCAAACCGGAAATATCCTTTTTCATCTCCTTTATTCACGGGAGAATTCGGAGAATAGGTTTCCACAATAGTCCCCACGTTAGTAGCTCCAATTGCAACAACGGTCACGAGTCCAAACGGTCCCGCATCAATCGAAACTCGCTGACGTTTGTTTTGCCAAAGGTAACTGACATCACGTCGCAGCGCATAAGGGTTTACCGAAAAGAGTGATCCATTAATTAAAGTGGGCTCGGTGGGAACACCCGATACAGGAAAATGAAAACGGTGATAGTCCACCGGACAAAGTCGCGAACAAACCAAGACACCATTCTTATAACGCTCAGCCAGAGACTGATCGCCGAGAAAAGTATTTATGTCGAACGTCTGTCCCTTTGCGAACACGCCCTTGATTTTCGAAATATCTTGAAATCCTAAATGTCTACCGTCGGCTGGTAGAATCGCACAATCCGCTTGTCCGTCGATCGGACGTGCTGAGGGTTTTAATTTACGATAGAAGAAATCATTAAAACTTTTATATGAACTAATATTTTTATCAGCGAACTCGTCCGTATCTAATTGGTAAGTTTTAATAAAGGGCGCAATCCGTTGAGCGCTGTTCGGACGGTCCATGGCCCAGCCGTAAATTTGTGAGAACAGCGATCGCTTCACTAAGGCGTGCAGGGCGACCTTCCCCAAGGGGTTGCCGTAGATTCTTTGCAACCAAGCTTCGCCGTAGACTTGTTCGGTTTCAATCCGACCCGTGTGGCGATTCTTGAAGGTTATGGGGTCATTCGGCTGCATGCCGTAAGATTTGCGAATTTTTGAGTGTAAGGGAACCATTTATCTGACAATTTAAGAGATACCCTCCGATGACCCGTTTGGCCCTTATTTTCACCCTTTTTGCAACTGCATTGCAGGCTCAGTCGCGTCGCATTGAGAAAACCCCTGAAACGATTCAAACCGAAGTAGAGGCCGAGATAATCCGTACTCGATTAGATTTAGCGGAGTCGCAACGCCGCCAGGCTAAACAAGCGTCCGATCTAGAGATTAAAAAACTCGAGGTGGAAAATCGAATCGGCCAACTCAAGACCGATGCCGCTGGAGCGATGGATGATGCAGAAAAATCCCAGCTCAATTTAAAGACTTCGATTGCCAATGTTAAGGCCTCTCTGGCTTCAGGCGAAAAAGATGCCCGCCGCGCAGAATTTGAAGCGGATGTGAAACTCGCCAATGCCCAGGCTACCGTTGAATATGCGCGACTAGAAAAAGTCGGAGAAATTACCCGCCTACAGAAAAAAGTAGAGGAAAGAACCAGTGGCAAAATCGAGTATCCGCTCGAGCCTCTTGCTGAAGGTGTTTTGCGTATTTCCGATCGAAGAATTTCTTTTAACGGAATCGTCGACGAAACTTTGGCGAAGTTTGTCTGTGACCGCATCGCTTTTTATAATGCTCTAGATAAAAAAGCCCCCATCTTTATTGTGATAGAACGTTCGCCTGGCGGCTCGGTGATGTCGGGCTATCAAATCTTACAAGCGATGGAGTCATCACAGGCTCCTGTTTATGTGGTCGTTAAGGGCTATGCGGGTTCGATGGCCGCGATTATTACAACGATGGCTAAGCGCTCTTACGTTTATCCGCAGACCGTTGTTTTACACCACCAAGCGAGCACCTCGCTTTCTGGAAATCAGACCCAGTTAGAACAGCAATTAAAATGGACCAAAATTTGGTGTGAAAGAATTTTTGTAAAAGTGGCGAATAAAATGGGTATTACAGTCGACGAATTTGTCGCCCAAATGTACGCCGCCGTTTCTACGGGTGATTGGAAAGTTTTAGGAACCGAAGCGGTTAAATTAAAATGGGCTACACACGTAGTCGATCGTATGACCGAAGAGGGCGTGAATAACACTGCCGCCGCTCCCGCTTTGGGTGTAATCAAACCCGATGGTCTCAATGGCACCACCGCTTTAAATCCTTTAACCCCTTTTGATGTTTGGTGGATTTACGATCCTTCCACCGAATTCATTTACCGCTAATTTTAAAAAACAAAAACATGTCTAAACATACTCCCTTAAAAATATTCAGCTTGTTGGTTGGCCCCATTCTTTTTGCCCAAGCCACGCCGGTTAAGACTGCGAATAGCGACACCGCGAATGCACCGCTCTCGTCTGCGACGCCTCTGCCTACCACGGTGGCGCCCGGTCCGGCCATCGTGCGCGAAGATTTAACGCCCGAGCAGAAAGAGAAGATGAAGGAAGTGGACCGCATGCGTGTGGAGAAGGCTTTAATTGATGCCCAACTTGCTCTGCAAGAAGCCAAGCGCATGGAAGAGATTGCACCCTTGAATGCCGAATCAATGAAGCTATCAGCCGAGCGCTCACTCCGTTTGGCCAAAGCTTCCGCCGAAGCCTCTGCCTTAGAAGAAGAGCGCACTAAACTCGAACGCCAGTCCGCCCTCGAGCTGGCTCGTTCCAATGCGCGCTTGATTGAAAAGAATAATAAAATCCGCGAACTCGAAGCGGAGGCTAAACAACTACAATTAGAAGCGAGCAATACGGTGACTCGCTTAACCAATGAAATTAATCGTTTTCAAAAAGAAGACGAAGCGCGAAAAATTGCCGCCAATGTTAAACCGAAATATTTGAAAGACCCTTATGTGGACGGTGTTTTATATATCACCGATCGCCGTATCACTTTTAACGGTGCGGTTACCGATCAATTGGCCGACTATATTTGTCAGCGTATTAATTTTTATAATAATCAATCCAGCGAGTTCCCGATTTTCATCGTAGTTGATAACAGTCCGGGTGGATCGGTTTCCGCTGGATACCTCATTCAGAAGGCTATGACGGCCTCCAAGGCCCCGGTTTATGTTGTGGTCAAGGGCTTCGCTGCGTCGATGACTGCGGTGATTGCCACCTGTGCAGAAAAATCTTTCTGCTATCCTAATACTATTATTCTTCATCACCAGGTTTCTAACAGCGTCAAAGGCAATATGACAGTGTTGAAGGAGCAGATTGAGTTCACCAAGTTATGGTTTGAACGCATGGCGACTCCGGTAGCAAAGAAGATGGGCATCTCGCTGGATGACTTTGTTAAGAAGATGTACGAGAATGACTCCACGGGCGACTGGCAGGCCTTTGGCGAGAAAGCTAAAGAACTTAAATGGATTGATGTTGTGGTGGACCGCATCGAAGAGACTGCGGTGCTCGACATGCTTACGCCAACCCCTGCGCCGACGACTGCATTACCTAAGTCTGCCCAATCTGAATACTCTGGTGTGGTGATTAAAGCCGAAGCCAATGGTAAGCCCTATTACGAGCTCCCATCTTTATCTAATCCGTTCGACGCTTGGTGGATTTACGATCCCCACGGTCAGTACCGCGCTCGCTAATTAACGCGTAGCGGCAGAAGTTTTATCGGCGAGCAACTTACTCCAGTCGTCGGCGATGCGGATAGCTTCCTGCAGTTGAATATCGTAATCGGGCCAATCTTCATCTTCGAGTGGCTCACGGATGCGCGACTGGCGTTTAGATTTATTTGTATATTCAGCACCTTCCTTTTTTTCCTGTTCGAGGGCAGCATCCAATTTTACATCCTTTACCTTGAATGAATTTTTGGAGAATTGATTGAGTTCATTACGCACTTGTTCGCGGAAGGTGAGATCATCAGTGCGTTCTTGGCGACGTTGGTCGAGTGAGATGGAAACCTCTTTGCGATTAGTGCGACTGCGGGTCCACTCGATGGAGTGATTGAGCGTGGAAAATTCAGGAAGCTCAGCTTGGCGCTTGGCCGATGCTTCTTTGAGAATATTAATTAAATTATCCGAGAGTGGGGCCTTTAACCACGGACCTTCATCAGGCTTGGTGAGCGATGCAGGAATGGAATCCCAAGGCAGGGGACGTTCCAGGTCTGACTCAGCTACGGGCAGAACGGAGAATACAGATGGCACGATGATATCGGCTGGTACGCCTTTCAGCTGAATGGAGGAGCCGCTGGGTGCATACCACTTTTGTATCGTCACTTTCACGGCGGACTTAATGTTTGAATCTTTAAATACACGGTTAAGTTCAATGATACTTTGCACCGAGCCTTTGCCGTGGGTGGTAGTATCGCCCACCACGAGAGCACGTTGGTGGTCTTTCATTGCACCCGCAAAAATCTCCGAGGCGGAAGCGGAAAGTTTT
Source organism: Opitutales bacterium (assembly GCA_040398065.1). GTDB lineage: Bacteria > Verrucomicrobiota > Verrucomicrobiia > Opitutales > UBA953 > UBA953. Next base: position 4,561 of record JBBAUU010000048.1, read on the forward strand.
GAAGTAAGCACAATGAGCGGGCCATCCCAAGCGACATTGGTATTCTCGTCGCGATAATTCTCAATACGTCCTTGGCTATCGCGGACTTGGAGAATTGAACCTGTGGGAATAAAGAGTCCGGATAAATCCACGGCTTCATTCAGAAGACCGCCACCATTTTTCCGTAAATCTAAAATCAGCGCCCGGACTCCCATGGCTTTGAGTTTAACGATAAGTTGTTCGACGTCTTTGGTTGGACTTGAGCCCGAACCGTCAGGATTTTTTCCGTAAAAGGCAGGAAGTTCGATGACGCCAAGATTTCCATTTTGACCTTCGAAACAACGGGCCGAGGCCATTTGATTAAATAACTTAATTTGATCACGCACGAGGCTGATGGTTTTACGACCGCTGCCATCGCCTGATTCTACTAAAAGTTTAACAATCGTATTTTGTTTTCCGCGAATTCGATTAATCGTTTTCTGTAGACGGAGGCCGACGATATCATCCATCTCGCCGTCTTTACCTTGGCCTACTGCAATAATTTTATCTCCCGACTTGGCTTTGCCGGAAAGAAAGAGCGGGCCCCCTGGTAAGATTTCTTTGATGGTACAATAGCCATCTTCGTCCGTGAGCGTGGCCCCGATTCCGCAGAGCGAATTACGCATACCGATTTCAAATTCTTCGAGGGATTGCTGCGAGAAGAAAATAGAGTGAGGATCGTACTGTGTAGAATAAGAATTAAGGAACAGCTCCTCAACTTCTTGGGGGTCAAAACTTAAATATACTTTAATTTTCTCGTAACGCTTTTTTAAACGTGTGACCGCTTCTTTGATTTTTTCAGGAGTGATATCGGGTGCCTTGGTTTCGTGGGTGGGCTTTTGCTTGGGCTCATTGCGATTATTGTTCGCCGTGCGGTCATCACCCAATAATTCGCTCAGAATATCCAATCGTAAACGGCGATTCCATAAATCATCGGCTTCTTTAGTATCGCTCGGCCAGTTGCCCTTCTTTCGGTCCGCAGGGAAGAAGCCCGCTTGCGTTAAATCAATTTTTTGGTTTAAGGATTGGATGGAACTGGCCGTACGTTCTTCGACGTGTTTGCGGAAGGCTTGATAAATTTCAAATGCTGGAGTGAGATTTCCGCGCGTTAGGTATAAATCTAGACTACGCCCGTAACGATTCACAAATTCCTCTACTTCGGCCTGGGTGAAGTACATTTTGCCCGGATCTAAATTTTCGCAGTAGGTAACAATCACTTCTTTCGTATCTACTTCAGGCATTTGTTTTTTGCTGATATGGAGGCGCTCAAGTAAGGCCACGGTGGCCCGTGTTTCATTCTGCATTAACTCGGTGGTCGTAAATTTTTCGGGTTCACCGTAACTTAATTGAAAGGCGAAAACAAAAAGTAAAAAGCTGCGAAGGGTCATGGAAATTTTATTTCAGTTGATCGCTGAGTTCGCTGAGTCTGCGTTTTTCGGACTCGGTGAGCGAGCCGAAACCCTTGACGGAAATTTTATCGAGCAGGGCGTCTAATTCCGCGCGGACTTGGCTGATTTTCTGGCCGTTTTTTGGCTGGAGAGACGTTGAACTATCATCGTCGAAAGGGGTGCTCATTGTATGGATAGCGTCACGACCCGACTGATTTGTTTGTTTTTCATATTTCCACATCAGCCAGCCAAACAAAAAACCACCGAGGTGAGCGGAATGAGCGAGGCTCGTGCCCATCGCCCAGTCGAGTGCCGGCCTCCAATTTGTCCATGTATGTCGTCCGGGTAATTCCGAAAAGCCCCAGCCTAAAAGCGTGATGACCAAGAGAGTGATTAGTAGCCAGCGTGCTTTTATATTAACGGGAATAAAAAAGAAAAGTAACAGGGTGATGACTTGGTCGAGTCGATCCATCAGTGCGACCACCATGAGTGCATAGACGCCGCCGGAGATTCCAATCAAGATATGATTTGCGGAACGCCCTCCACTCACGCCCGTTAGCCACCAGCAAAATGCACCCAGGATAATTCCGCCGCTGAGTGTTAGGTAGAATACTTTTTCGCCGTAGTGATCTTCGACGACTTTTCCTAACCACCAAAGTCCCAGCGCATTGCCCAAGAGGTGCCAAAAACTGTAATGAATAAAGGCGTAGGTGAACCACTGCCAAGGGGCGGAATTAATTTCGGGCAGGGTTGCCCAAGAAGTTAAGTCGACGCGCGTTGAGTCCTGGACGAGATCAACCAGATAGAATCCAACAATCAAACACAGGACAATGGTGGTAGCCGATATCCCTGAACGAAAGGGAATCGTATTTCGCATATAGGCTCGATCGCCGATGCCCATCTATCTGTGGATTAGAGTTTTTTAACGATCGCATCCGCTAAACCATATTCAATGGCTTCTTCGGCGGTCATGTAAAAATCTCGATCAGTATCCTTAACGACCTTCTCAAGTTTTTGGCCGGAGGCCTTGGCGAGAATTTCATTCAGCTCAGCGCGGAGGCGTTCCATCTCGAGGGCTTGAATATGAATATCCACGGCAGGGGCTTGAATGCGACCCATGATGAGTGGTTGGTGAATCATCACACGAGCGTGAGGGAAGACGAGGCGGCCACCTTTTTGTTTAGGCGCTTGAAGTAAAATGGACCCCATTGAGGCGGCCATACCAGTAACGACTACTTTAACAGGCGAGGTGATTAAGCGGATGGTATCATAGACCGCCATACCTGCTATGATCGAACCAACGGGAGTATTGATATAAAAAGTAATCTCTTTTCCTGGATCGGAAGTTTCGAGGTAGAGGAGTTTTTCTACGATGTCTTTAGCTGAGGCATCGTCGACGGCGCCCCAGAGGAAGAGCTTACGTTGTTCGAGGAATTTTTTCTGAATGAGCATAGCGCTCGGGGAAGCCTCTTTAGGTGCCTCAGGGGTTTTCTCTTCTTCTTCGTCGTCGTTAGCCATATGACCCCTAACCTTGGGGAAAAGATGGGCGGTGGCAAGCATCGCTCGGCTAATTTATTAAAATTGTGAACGACCCATCCTTGCACCTCTTTATAAGAAGGCTTAATTTTCATTCGTGTTAGCAATTAATCTACAAGATTTGCATTACCAAATTGATTCACACCCAATTTTAAACGGGGTTAATCTCCAGGTAGAATCGGGCTCCTTGTATTGCCTTGTAGGTCCCTCGGGTAGCGGCAAAACGACGCTGTTAAAAATTTTAGCTGGATTGATTGAGGGTCATACGGGATCCGTAAAATTAGAGGGTAAAAATTTAAAAGAAAAAACTCCAACGTCACGGGCCACGGCCATGGTTTTTCAAAACTATGCATTGTTTCCGCATTTAACCGTTTGGGAAAATGTGGCTCTTGATTTAAGCGACTCGGGTCTGTCGCCGATTGAAGTAAAAGAACGTGCCTACCAAGCATTGCATTCCGTGGACGCCAAATCGTGGGCGCTCCGTCGTCCTTCCGAACTTTCGGGCGGCCAGCAACAGCGCATCGCCCTCGCTCGTGCGCTCATGTCCAACCCGAAGTTATTATTACTCGATGAGCCCTTTAGTAATTTGGATACCGCTGGTCGCATCGAGCTTCGCGATCGTCTGCGTAAATTAGTCCGCGAGCGTTCGATGACCATCGTCTGCGTATTGCATGATCAAAAAGATGCCTTTGCGATGGCCGATCAACTGGGCGTGATGTGCGATGGAAAAATCATCCAATCGGGTAATCCCCTCGATGTTTATCGTCGCCCGCTGAATAGCTGGATTGCGACCTTTTTAGGCTCAGCTAATTTAATTAAAGGAAAACTCGTTCACCAAGCGGCGGGGGAGTTCATTGCCCACACGGATTTCGGTGAACTACACGGGGCTTTATCTGATGTCGAACATCCGCCCGCCGTCGGACAAACGCTCACGCTTTGTATTCGCCCCGAATGTTTACACTTAGATATTATGCCGCCGGAAGAAAATTCTTTTGAGGGCAGTGTGACCGACACTTTATTTCAGGGTGATTTTTCACTCCACGATTTTTCAACGGTGCAAGGACTGGTATTAAAAATATCAGAAATCAATCCACGGCAGCGCGTCGGTTCGAAGTCGACCGTTTATGCGTGGGTTGAGCCCGAAGACGTGGTGGGCTTAATCGACTAAAACTTAAACTCGCTAATTCAGATTAAACCGCCACTGCTGGGTGCAGATGAAGGCTGCGCCTATTAGAGAAGAAATTATTCCAACGCTGAAGCTGGCTATACCGATTATGCTGGGAATGTTGGGCTATGGTTTGATGTTTGTGATTGATGTGACGATGGCCGGACATCTGGGCGAAACCGCTTTGGCTGCCTCGGCACTGGCTGCGAATCTCAATTACATTCCATACGTTTTTGGTATCGGACTCATCGGAGCGATTTCCGTTTATCAATCGCAGGATAATGGGGCAGGGGTTGAAGAGTCCGCTCCCGCTATTCTCCGACATGGAGTAATTTTAGCCCTGATTTTCAGCACGATCGCCGCGGCCCTGACTCATGGATCAGCTTATTTTTTGGATCATTTAGGATCGTCTCCCGAAGTTGCGAAGGAAGCGTACGACTTCTTTGTCATTATGGCTTGGGCGATGGTGCCTGGTTTATTATTCCACGCCCTGCGTTGTCATCGTGATACGCAACACCAACCCTGGATTTCTTTAGTTTGGTTAACCGTAGGATTACTTCTGAATATTTTATTAAATTGGTTATGGATGTATGGCAATTGGGGTTTTCCCCATTTAGGATTAGCTGGAGCGGGTTGGGCGACCTTGGTCTCACGCACGGTGATGTTGATTGGCCTTTGGTACACGCCTGGTCGCGGAGAGGTGAACTGGGCTGAAGGTTTTCAGAAAAAAGTTTTCGCACGTTTGTTGAAGACTGGACTTCCCGCCGGTTTACACAGTTTGAGTGAAGTCGGAATTTTTGCGGTCGTCCCGATTTTTGCCGGATGGATTTCGCCGACCGCTCAAGCGGCCCACCAAGTGGCAATCAGTACCGCCTCCGCCGCCTTCATGTTGCCACTCGGATTAGGTATCGCTGCAGGCATCCGAACGGGCGAGGCGTATGGTGCTAAAGATATCAAGCGCGCTCACGCTGTGGGTTGGGGTGCTATTATGATGGGCGGATGTTTTATGGCACTCTACGGATTAGCCATGGTTTTACTGCGTCCTAACTTACTTCAACTTTATGGTGTAGCTGGAACGGATACGGCGACGCTCGCCTCAGTTTTACTCATCTTCGCTGCCGTGTGGGCTCCGTTTGATGGAGTGCAGATCGTTGCCGCCTATTTACTTCGCTCGATCAATTGTGCCGCCTGGGCCTCTTGGTCGGTCTTTATTGTCTATTGGTTAATCACTTTACCTTTAGCTCTGTTATTGGCGTTTCCCTGTCATTTAGGGGCGGCGGGAATATGGATCGCGCTCGCATTCGGCCTTGTTTTAGTGTCCTTGGCGATGTCGTGGAAGTTTTGGCGTTCGACGCGCTACTCCGGAGTTTAAGGCTTATTCACAGCGGAGTCCGTCACTCAATAGTCACACTGTATCCATAATTTCTTAACACGGATTATCTTTCCACGACGTGGTTTTCGGCTAGTATTTTAGATGCACCCCAAATGCACCATCCTCAAAATACTATGCTCCTGTCTCAGGAAGCTGACGATCCCGAGTACGGTTTCAGTGATACGACCGAACTCGATTTAGCGTTGTTGTCGTTTGAGCACCTCAAGTTATTAATCACGGAATTGG
>JBBAUU010000049.1:0-10097 GCA_040398065.1 Opitutales bacterium
TTCAAAACTAGGTGCAGTGAATGGGAAGTAAGAAGGACGCAGGCGAATTTCGGCGTCAGCACCGAAAGTTTCTTTCACGAAGAAGTCGAGAATTCCGCGCAAGTCAGCCAAGGTTACTTTGTGGTCAATCCAGAGACCTTCGATTTGGTGGAAGTTAGCGGAGTGAGTAGCGTCAACGGCATCGCGACGGAAGCAACGACCAGGAGCCACGATACGGAAAGGAGGTTTGCGATTTAGCAGGGTGCGAATTTGCACGCTTGAAGTGTGGGTGCGCAAGACGAGGGCTTCTTCACCACGGCGAGGAGCGTCGACTGAGCGAAATGTTTTGGGAAGATAAAGCGTATCCTGCATATCGCGTGCAGGGTGATCAGGCGGAGTGTTGAGTGCGTCGAAACAATGCCACTCCGTTTCGATTTCGGGACCCTCAGCGATGGTGAATCCTAATTTCTTAAAAGTATTAAGAATTTTTTCACGCGTGCGAGAAAGCGGATGAATGAAACCAGCGGGAGTTTCGTTGCCGATTAAAGTAGGATCGAGCGGAGTGCCGAGAGCCGAGCCAATTTCCGCGTCTTCAATTTTGGTGAGCAGAGCCGCTAAAATTTCTTCGACTGATTTTTTTGCTTCGTTAATTAATTTACCAGCGATGGGACGTTCTTCTTTGGAAAGAGTCGCCATGCCTTTCATGGCAGCGGTGAGTGAACCATTCGGACCGACCACGCGGGCTTTGAAGGCTTCCATCTCGGCACGATTCGTGACGGATTTAGATTCGGCCTGGGCGGTGGCGACGAGCTGGGCTAGCTGTTGCTGCATGAGTTAGATTTGTGCGATGGAGAAGGAAATCGGCAAGCGAAAGCACTACAGAAACAACAAGGCCCCGATAATCGGGGCCCTGTTAAACCGTTAGGAAGCAAAATTTACTTCTTCAAAGCGGCTTTGGCCAAGGTCACGATTGCCTCAAAAGCTGGGGCATCATGAATAGCGAGCTCGCTGAGGTTTTTACGGTCGATGGTGATGTTGGCCTTTTTGAGGCCGTTCACTAAACGACTGTAGCTGATACCTTGAGGGCGGCAGGCAGCGTTAAGACGTACAATCCACAATTGGCGGAACGTCGATTTATTTTTGCGACGATCGCGGTAAGCGAATTTTTGTGCACGTTGTACGGCTTCGAGAGCGTAGACGTAGAGACGTGATTTGTTTCCGAAGTAGCCCTTAGCTGCGCGAATCGCACGACGTTTGCGTGCTTTGGTAGCTGGACCGTTAGTTGCTCTAGGCATGTTGGTATGTTATTTTTATGGTTAGTTTAATGGCCTGGGGGTCGCCTTAATGAACACCCGGTCGGCCAGAAATTTTAGGCAGTCGGCTTACGCGAATGGCATGGAAGCCAACATTTTCTTTTCGAAACCAGAGTCGACGCGCTTGTCTTTATTGGCACGACGACGTTGCTTGCGCGACTTGGAACTAAGAAGGTGGCGAGTGTTAGGGGACTTGCGCATCACTTTACCAGTACCGGTAATTTTGAAGCGTTTGGAGATCGACTTGCGTGTCTTTTGCATGGCGGAAAGGGTCGGAACAAAGACCACGGGGGGGCTTTTGTAAAGGGGAAAGGATGGCTAATCTCAACGCGATCGAATTAGCCGAGAATAAAGGGCTCTCGTTTGACACTTCAGCCCGGTCCGACATCTGATTAACCCTATGCACAAAATAGGTAAAAAACCTAAGTTAAGCTTCGAAATTGAGGCTGTTTTGAACGGAAAAGTCAAAAATGTCCCCTTTTCCGAGCTTATCGACGGTCCGACCGTGGTTTCAGTATACATGCGCAACAATACCTCGGCCTGCGATAAGCAGACCTGTGCCCTCTCTGAAGATTTGCAAGTCATTGCTCGTAAAGGATTTAAGACTATAACCGTTTCGAGAGATAAGAGCAGCTCCCACGTCAAATACGCTGAGAAGAACGGGATAAAGTACACCCTAGTTTCGGACCCTGAGGATAAATTTTCCAAGGCCTTGGATGCGATCGTTGAGAAATCGATGTATGGTAAGAAATATTTTGGTCCATTACGTGCGGCCTACCTCTTTGATGGCGATGGTGTTTTGAAATCGGTCATTCCAAAAGTTGAACCAGCCGAGCACGGTCAACAAGTCTTGGCGGAGATAAAACGTTTAGAGAGTGAGAAATAATTTATCTCTAGGGACGCAATCGGTGCTTGAACCAAGGCGATTAAAAGCGGAAGTTAATTAAGTAACGACACGCACGAAGATACCTAATGGCAACCCCTTATCGCCCGAATAGCCCTCGGCCCAAAAACTCATCCTCTAGTCAGCAGCGCTTCAATAATCGCAGCCGAGAAGATAAAGGACCCAAACGCAACGAGAAGATACGTGCGACTGAGATTCGCGTGATCACGGCGAAAGGTGAAATGCTTGGCGTGATGCAGACATCCAAAGCGTTACAACTCGCACAAGAAGAAGGGGTCGACTTAATTGAAATTGCGGCCACCGCGGTACCTCCGGTTTGTAAATTAATTGAGTACGGAAAATATTTATACGAAGAAGCGAAGAAGCATAAACATCAAAAGACAGCGACGAAGGTGAAGGAAATAAAACTCCGTCCACGCATTGATGTTCATGACTTAATGATCAAAGTCCGTCGGGCAGAAAATTTCCTTTATCACGGGCACAAAGTAAAGTTGCTCTTACAATATCGTTACCGCGAATTAGAGCACCCAGAAATCGGTCTCGAAACGATGAATAAAGCGATTACTGAACTGATGCACATTTGCACGCGGGACAATGAACCCAAGCGCACCGGACGAGCCATCGTGGTGGGCTTAACTCCTTTACAAGCAAATCGTCGTAAACTCATTCATAATGCCGAACCTTCGGATGATGATCAAGAGGACGATTCCGCAGTGGATAACGGCGAAAACGATACCGAGTAATACCGTGAAAGCCCGCGGGCACACCCTCCTACTCTTCGCCTTTTTCTTATGGTTAGGCGTCGCTCCCAGTGCTTGGGCGAGGCCCGATGTCTCGTTGGGTGAAACCTTAAAACTTTTAGGACTGCAACCCGTTAAGTCACTCAAAACCGATCCCGCAGAATCCGAGCGTTACGCTGGAAAAAATCTGCCGGACGTTTTTGCAGAGAATAAAAAACCTTACATCACCATTGGGGGAGTAAAAGTCTGGCTGACGGAGTCGTTAATTCTGATCAAAGGAAATTTAGCCATCGACCGCGTGGATTATGATAAAGTTTTGGTGCCACTCATTTGGCGAAATAAGGCACCATTTGGAATTGGTTTTCGACGGATTGTCATCGATCCCGGACATGGCGGCAAAGACCCTGGGATTGTCAGTAAGATGTATAATTATGCCGAGAAGTCAGCGACGCTCGATACCGCACTCCGTCTTAAAATTATTTTAGAAAAACTCGGTTTCGAAGTTTTGCTCACCCGCGACAAAGACAAGTTCGTCGATCTACCCGACCGCTGCGACTACGCGAATAAAGTGAAGGCCGATTTATTTATCAGCCTACACTTTAACGGAGGTGCACCAAAAGACTCAACCACTTCTGGCATTGAGACTTATTGTCTAACTGTTGCGGGAGAATCATCGACCAATCATTCCAAAAAAACTGCGAGTAGCATTATGCTTCCCGGAAATCGCCTCGATGCGTTGAACCTGCTTTTAGCTTGGAGCGTGCACCAACGCGCCGTCAACAGCACGGGGACGGAAGACCGGGCGGTGAAGCGTGCGCGGTTTGCTGTTCTCAAATCATTAAACTGCCCTGGCATCTTGTTTGAAGGTGGTTTTATCTCAAGCCAGGCCGAAGGTGCGCAAATTGCTAATCCAAACTATCGTCAAAAATTGGCCGAATCGATTGCCGCGGGGATTATCGACTACAGTAATAGACTTAAGCCCTAGGATTTGAAACTTCCTCTGAACGGTTTTATGCATAGACTAAACTTCTGATGCGGTTGTGTCTGCTCATTTTAATTTGTCTACTCGGCGTGGAACTTCGTGCCGACATTGATCCGACGACCACGATTGTTTTAGCGAATGATAATGCTCCTGACGGAATTCTGATTGCGAAAGCGTTGATGCGCAAACGCGGAATCCCCGAAGCCAATCTCATTACCCTACCCTTACCCACGACTGAAGAAATCAGTTGGGAGCAATACAGTCAGAGCATTCTTAATCCGCTACGTCGACAACTCCTGGAAATGAAATTTATTTCGGGAAAAATAAATCGCGATAAAGATTTATATGGCCGGGAGGATTTTATCCCAACAGATAATCCAAAAATTTCGTGGTTAATCACAGTGTATGGTGTGCCGCTAAAAATCAAAGCCACTGGATATAAGCAAACCAGCGAAGCTTATGAATTAATCCGCGGTGATCACGCCTGTGTTGATAGTGAGTTGGCGTTGTTAGCGGCGGTGAATCTCAATCCCGTGGGCGCAAAACCCAATCCATGGTTTAGTCAGGATTTTCCTGACTCTATGGAAATTACGGAAATTGTTCGCACGAGCAGAATCGATGGACCAACACCTACCGACACATTAAAAGCGCTCATGGGGGCGTGGCGGGCGGAGGAGCTAGGTCTGAGAGGACGCAGTTATGTTGATGTGGGCGGGCCCTATAAAGAAGGCGATAACTGGTTTAAAAACGCGGCAGAAGTTACCCAACTCTATGGTTTCCCAACCGATGTAGATTCATCACCTAAACTCTTTGATGAGCGGGCGAGGTCAGATGCTCCGGCCTTTTATTTAGGTTGGTACACGCAAACTCCCGGCGGTCGCTTTGCTTTACCTCGTGTAAAATTAGCACCCGGTGCGATCGCGCTACACCTGCATAGTTTTTCGGCAAGCTCGTTGAAAAAACCTGAAAGCAATTGGGCTGCGTTATTAGTGAGACAAGGTGCCGGACTCACTTCAGGTAATGTCTATGAACCGTTTTTAGGTTTTACGATGAGACCAGATTTTTTAGTGAATGGACTCATGCGCGGAAAATGTGCGGGCGAAGCTGCGTGGTACGCAACGCCGGTCGTTAGCTGGCAAGGGACTATTTTGGGTGATCCCTTTTATAAACCCTTTGCGGTAAATATCGCGACGCAGTTAAAAGATTATGCAAATAAACCGGATGAGCTCGGACCCTATGCGGCCATACGTGGATGCCTGATCCGCAAAGTGAAAAACCCGGAACTCAATCTCGAGCTGATGCTTTCAGCTTTAACTAAGAGGCCATCGATTCCTTTAGCCTACGAATATGCGAAAGCGCTGGTCCAAGAAGGAAAGCCCGTAGTGTGGCCGATTGATGATTGGAGCGAATTAAACAATCTAGACGACGGACTCGTTTGGGATCTCGGACAATTTTTAATGAAAAACGGGCAAAAAGAACTCGGACTGAAGGTTTTACAGTCTTTAATCGTCCGCGAGGGGTGGAGTCAGGACCCAGATTTAAGGAAAATAATTACGAATTCTGGTTCATAATCGACTTGCAATGAGGGGTGGAAACAGGTTCTTTCAACCTCCCTTTAGCCCGCTAACTTGTGTTAGTGGAATCTCTAAAGGTTCGTTCCTAACAACAACCAAAACCCTGGAAACGTCTTCGGACGCCCAGGACAACTAGTCAAAAAAACATAATATGAGCATCATGGAAAAACTGCTCGCCGATTCTAATTTCGGCGCGCTCAAACCTCACTCGGTCATCAAAGCCAAGGTCACGGAAATCCGTGGCGATAAAGACGTCGTCGTCGACATCAAAGGCAAGTCCGAGGGATTCATCCCCCAAGCCGAATTCCCCGATATGGCTGAAATCCAAGTCGGCATGGATCTCGAAGTCTATCTCGAGAAACTGGAAAACAAGGATGGCACGCCGACCGTCTCTTACGATCGCGCGATTCAAATTCGTAAATGGGAAAGCATCGAGGCTAACTGCCAAGAAGGCTCCATCGTTCAAGGCCGCATCAAGTCTGTCGTTAAAGGCGGACTCATCGTCTCTGTGGGCGTGGATGCATTCATGCCTTCCTCCCAAATCGATATCAATCCTCCGAAGAACCTCGATGTCTTCGTGGGCCAAACTTTCGATTTCAAAATTATCAAGATTAACAAAGAGAAGAAAAATCTCGTTGTTTCACGTCGCGAACTCATCGAAGAGCAACGCGGTGAAAGCCGTCGTAAACTTCTTGAAGAAGTTAAGCCTGGCACCATCCGTCGCGGCATCATCAAGAACATCACCGATTACGGTGCGTTCGTGGATCTCGATGGTCTCGATGGTCTCTTACACGTCACCGACATGAGCTGGGGCCGCATTGGTCACCCAAGCGAAGTGGTGAAAGTAGGCGAAGAAGTTACTGTTATGGTAGTTGAAGTGGATCGTGATCGCGAACGCGTATCACTCGGTCTCAAACAAACTCAACCTAATCCATGGGAAGGTATCGAAAAGCGTTACCCTGTGGGTCAAAAAGTTCATGGTAAAGTTGTTAATCTCGTTCAATACGGTGCCTTCATTGAAATTGAAGGTGGCGTAGAAGGACTCGTTCACGTTTCCGAACTCTCCTGGACTAAGCGCGTACAGAAACCTTCGGACATCCTTAAAGTGGGCCAAGAAGTCGACGCCGTTATCATCAGCGTTAACAAGGAAGAACAAAAAATCTCCTTGGGCATCCGCCAACTCGAAGAAAATCCTTGGGAAAAAGTTCGTCACAACTATCCCGTGGGCGCACGCGTTCATGGAAAAGTTCGCAACCTCACCAACTACGGTGCGTTCGTGGAACTCGAAGATGGTATCGATGGTATGGTTCACGTCACCGACATGAGCTGGACCCGTCGTATCAACAATCCTGCTGAAGTCATGAAGAAGGGCGACGACGTTGAAGCGATTGTTCTCGATGTAGATATCGACCAACAGCGCATCTCCCTCGGCGTTAAACAAATTCAAACCGATCCTTGGAGCGACATCGACAAGAAGTTCCGCATTGGTGACCTCGTTAAAGGTAAGGTTTCCAAAGTGGCTAACTTCGGTGCCTTCATCGAACTCTCGGAAGAGATTGATGGCCTCGTTCACGTTTCCCAACTCGCTGAACAGCGCGTGGAAAATGTTAAAGACGTTGTCAAAGTCGGCCAAGAAGTCAGCGCACGCGTTATCAAGATTGATAAAGAAGACCGTCGTATCGGTCTCTCCATCAAGGCTGCTAACTACGATGCTGAACGCTTACAGGCCGAGATCTCGTCCTACGAGCGTATCAAAGGACCTTCCACGGGCGGCGCCCCAGCGGCTCCTTCCTCGGGTGGCGGTTCGACGGGTTCTTCAGGCAGCGGAGACTTCAACAGTCTCGGCGACTTGCTCGACAAGGCCGGCAACTAATCCCTCGATTAGCTTCCACATCAAGACCCTGGGAAACCGGGGTCTTTTTTTGTGTCCAGATAACTGAGAATGTTTAGTCTAACCGTATGCAAGGCACCCTACTTGTATTCAATCGGCTGCCAGAACTAGCATTCTTACTACCTTGGGTTAATTACGCCTGTACCGCATTTGTTATCTATCGAGCCGCCTGGGCGAGAGTGACAGGTTTTTATATTTTATTTTGGATAAGCGTAGCGATTTTAATCCCTAAATCCGCCGCGCTCATTTTATTTATCTGGGGCGGACGAAAATACACGCAACTCGCACGCAAGAAGCGGGAGGTTAACGCCGTGGCTAAAAAACTCACGAGCGATTCCGAGATTCGCGGTAACCAATTTACGGTGCTGGGTGACGAGGACGGAAAAATGATGCTCGAAACTTTGTTAAAAGAAATCCGTTTAGCGCAAAAAAGAATTCATATCGAAACCTACATTCTTAAAGCTGATGCGATTGGCCGAGAAATTATTTCAGCTCTCGCGCAGAGAGCACGCGCGGGCGTCGAAGTACGTTTGCTACTCGATGGAGTCGGCAGCCTGGGCACTCCGCAGTTTTTATGTCAGCCGCTCATCAAAGCCGGCGGTGAAGTGGCGACATTTAATCCGATTTTACCGATGCAAGGTAAAGGATCGGCGAACTGGCGAAACCATCGTAAGATCGCTCTATTTGATGGGCAAACGGCGGTGATTGGTGGTCAAAATATCAGCCTCAATTATCTAGGCTACAAACCGTCTAATCGTCGTTATCGGGATTGTTCATTTCTGATTGATGGACCTGCGGCGGGAGCACTCGAGCGTGTTTTTATCGCAGATTGGTGTCAGGCCACTCATCGCGAGCCCAAAGAATTTTTAGAAATCCTCCGGCACCAACCGCAACACAGCGGAGAAACCGAAATTAAAATTATTTCTTCGGGACCCGACTGCGTGGGCGACCCTCTCTGGGAGGCCTACATCAAATTAATCGAAGACGCAGAGAAATCGATTACTATTATGACGCCGTATTTTGTGCCTGACCGCACTTTGTTTCGACTGCTTCTGAGCGCTGCCCAAAAAAATATAATAGTTAAAATTATTCTACCGCGACGTTCGGATCATCTCTTACTTGATTTCGCCCGTCGCTGGTATTTACGTAAATTAAAAGAGGCAGGGGCAAAAATTCTCTTTTATAAATCAGGCGTCCTGCACGCTAAATTATTTCTGGTTGATGATGAAACCGCGATCGTCGGGTCAGCTAATTTAGACATGCGTTCCCTCTTCTTTAATTACGAAATTGCCGCCTGCGTTAATCACCTGAAATCCCTAAATAATATTAGTGATTTTATCACTTCTATCGAACGGGAATGTTCGCCCTATTCGGAGGATATTTATCGGAAAAGCCGCACCTGGAAGGGTCAAGCCCTCGAGGCGGTTTCCAAACTGGTCGCTCCCCTGCTCTAATTACCCCAAGAAGGCGTGCAGGCGGACACTCAGACCCGTATCGGGAATGAGGAAACCATCGTGACCAGCATCGGTAACTACTTCCAAATAGGCCGCATTCACGCCCACTGCCGTTGCGGCGGCAACGACCATGCGCAGTTCACTTGTCGGATAAAGCCAGTCACTGGAGAATCCAATCGCCAGAACATCAGGTCCGATTTTCTTGAATAACTGACCTGCGGCGGCGCGGGACGTTAAATCAAAACGATCGACGGCACGGGTAATACGCAACCAACTATTCGCATCAAAACGTTTTACGAAAGATGTACCCTGGTGTTTCAAATAACTTTCCACCTGCCAATAAACCGGATCGTTATTTTTAGAGCCGATGACTTTTGCACGGCCAAATTTTTGATCGAACGCAGCGGAGGAAAGATAGCTGATATGGCTAATCATTCTGCCGATAGCTAAGCCGCTATCTGGTCCTTCGCCGGGTTGATAATGCCCACCCCGCCATTGCGGATCGGCTTCAACACAGGCACGTGAAACTGCATTTAAGGCAATAGCCATAGGCGATTGACTCAACCCTGCAGCGAGCACAGCGATGCGGCCGACTTCTTCTGGATAATCTCCTGACCATAGCAATGCCTGCATTCCGCCCATGGATCCGCCGACGATGGCGTGTAATTTTTTAATGCCGAGATGTTGAATGACGAGACGCTGAGCGCGGACAATATCGCCTAAAGTAATTTCAGGAAAATATCCGCCGTAAGGTTTACCAGTTCGGGGATCAATCGAGAGAGGTCCAGTCGAACCACGACATCCGCCGATGCAATTGATTCCGATGACGAAGAATCGATCAGTGTCGATGGCTTTACCTGGTCCGACAAAACCATCCCACCAACCCGGTTTAGCATCATCGGGCTGATAGCGTCCGGCCACGTGATGATCTCCGCTGAGGGCGTGAGGTACTAAAATCGCATTCGATTTATCGGGAGATAATTTTCCGTAAGTTTCGTAACGCAGGGTGAGTTCGGGCAATTCACCACCGAGCTCAAGTGGAAAGGCTTTTTTGGAAATGAAATCCTGAAATTGAGTGGGCCCTAATGAGTTGGGCGATTGGGACTGGGCCGAAGGTTCGGACATACGAGATTATAGCCAAACCAGAGATTGGCGGGTGGCAAGTGACCATTCGTCTTGCCACGTCATAATAGAAGTTAAATTTAGAGTCTGTGGCAGATAAACACCTTCATTCTAAAGACTGCTGCGGCGACGACCCCC
>JBBAUU010000050.1:0-9829 GCA_040398065.1 Opitutales bacterium
GTGTCCGATGATGGGATGGCGCATCGGATGCACATGCAGTGCCTCCTCTAAAATCTTTTCGGCAAAGATGCTATCGTGTTCATCATCACGCATCGCGATTTCACGTAAGATCACGTCTCGTTCTACTTTCGCATCTTCCTCACTGATTAACGGATCAAAAACCATCTCAGAGATAGCTTCCATCGCCGTGGCAAATCCCTCTTCGGGCGCATCGACGTAATAAACCGTTCGATCAAAGGTCGTATACGCGTTCGAACTTCCACCGACGCGGTGAATGGCTTCAGTTAGTTCACGATTGGCAAAACGGGCCGTGGCTTTGAATACCATATGCTCCAGATAGTGTGAGATGCCTGACCCTTCCCACTTGCCCTCTTGAGCACTTCCCGTGCGCACCCACCCTTGTACGGTGCAAAGACCAATCCCCGGACGGTGAGTGTATAATACTTCGAGGCCATTAGGCAAAACTCGTCTCAGTGGGGCCGGCCCAGCGATTTGCGTAAAGTTAAGTCCTTCTAAATAAGCCATGGGTTAGACATAAGCATAGTTCAGACCGGAGCAAGTTCGACTCACCAGATTCATATTTAAACCTAGAAATCAAATGCGGTTGAGAAGATTTACGCTTTTTCCGAGGATACTATTACAATTTCTTTGCACCCCTTGCCGTTAATCGCACAACTAACCCTTCAAAGTATGTACATCCCACCTGAAATTCGTTCCCAGCTTGAAGAAATCGAGCGTCGGTCGGGGTATCTTTGGAAATTTTTAGATGTCACAGGCAAGCAGGCCAAGATCGGTGAGCTGGAAAATCAAATGACGGCCTCCAACTTTTGGGACAGTCAAAAATCTGCACAAAAAGTTATTTCTGAATGTAATAATTATAAAACTGTCGTTGCCCCGCAGGTTGCCTTCAAACGCAAACTCGAAGACGCTAAAACCTTAGCGGAGATTATCGTCGAATCACCCGATGGTACGGTGGATGCAGAAATGGAAGAACTTCGCAAAACAGCTACCGATCTTCTCGCAGAAGTCTCCGACCTCGAAATCGCTTCATTCCTTTCCGGGCTCCACGACAAATCAAACGCCATCGTCACCATCAAAGCAGGCGCGGGTGGCACCGAGTCCAACGACTGGGCCGATATCCTTTTCCGAATGTACACGCGCTGGGCCGAACGTCGTGGATTCAAAATTGAAATTGAAGACGTAGCCGAAGGCGATGGTGCTGGAATTAGCCAAGCCACCTTCCGTCTCGAAGGTCCCAACGCTTATGGTTACGTAAAAGCTGAACGTGGTGTTCACCGTCTCGTCCGTATTTCTCCGTTTGATGCCAATGCCCGACGTCACACTTCATTCGCGTCGGTCGACGTGGTTGCGGAAATCGATGACGATATCGATGTCGAAATTAACGAAGCCGATCTACGCGTCGACGTTTACCGTTCGAGCGGTAAAGGCGGACAACACGTCAACAAAACTGAATCAGCGGTGCGTCTAACGCACATTCCTACTGGCTTAGTCGTCGCCTGCCAACGCGAACGCTCCCAGGTTAAAAATCGTGCCCTCGCCATGAAAATTTTGCGTGCCCGTATTTACGAAAAAATGTTGGATGATAAACGTACCGAGATGGAACGTTACTACGGAGAGAAAGGTGATATCGGTTGGGGCAATCAAATCCGCTCTTACGTTTTCCAACCTTATCAGATGGTAAAAGACTTACGCACCGGCGTAGAAACAGGAAATATTCAAGCCGTGATGGATGGTGACATTGATGCCTTTATTAATGGTTGGCTGCGTGCCGGTGGACCTCGCACCCGTAATAAAGATATTAAAATCGAAGACTAAAGCCATGCCTTCGCAACAAGTCCTTCGACAAAAACTTCTCGAGCCACCTCTTTTCGCAGAAAAGATTTGGAAGCTTTCGCCCGAGCCTTGGCCTATCTCCGAAGCACAGTTAAAAGAAATTAAAACCATCGGAGCGGCGTGCTATAGTTATCATCAGGCGATGGAACGTCTGTATGTTCGCTCGTTCACCGATAAAAAGATTTTAAGAAATCGAGATATCCATGCTAAATGGGTATCGACTTATTTAGACCGTTTTAAGCCCCAGGGACTCATTGATCACGGCAGACACCGTATGATTAAAGGTCAGACGCCTCTAGTTCTGCGTCCTGACTTACTCATCACCGACCAGGGCTTTACCATGTCGGAACTCGACAGCGTACCGGGTGGCATTGGTCTCACGGCCTATCTTAACGAAGTATACGCGGAAGATTTCCCAAACTTAATTGGCGGCGTGGATATGCCGAAGAATTTTTATCAGACACTGCAACGTCTCACGCCCACTGTTCGTTTCCCTTTAATCGCTATCGTCGTCAGCGAAGAGTCGGCTACCTATCGACCTGAGTTTGAATGGCTCGGTGAAAAGCTGCGAAGTCAGGGTCACGATGTTCATGTGGTCGACCCCTCACAAATCATGCAAATGAGTGATGAGTCTTTTATTCCGGTCGATGGTGCTCCGAAAAAAGTAGATATGATTTATCGTTTCTTTGAGTTGTTCGATTTGGCGAACGTCAAAGGTGCTGACGGATTATTCAATGGAATCGAAGCCGGCAAGGTGATGCTGACTCCGCCGATGAAAGCATTCCAAGAAGAGAAGCTCGGGCTGGCTCTTCTTCACCACCCTATCCTCTCAGAGTTCTGGAAAGAAAATCTTCCCGAAGATCATTACGAGGCGCTTTACAAAATCATTCCGAAAACCTGGATTATGGAACGCACGGAACTTCCCCCTACCGCCGTTTTACACGCTCCGCAGATTAATGGACGTCCGATACGCGACTGGGCTGAACTCGCCGAAGCTTCACAACGCGACCGAAACTTTATTATCAAAGCGAGCGGCTTCCACGAAACCGCTTGGGGCGCTCGCAGTGTGACTTTAGGTAGCGATGTATCGCGCGAACAGTGGCTCGAAGCGATTGAGAATGCCCTAGATCCCGAAAACGAAACGTTCCACATCTTACAGGAATACCACAAACCCAGACGACTCTCTCACCCCGTTTATAATGAAGATGGTACGGTGGCTACCGCGGAGGGACGTGTTCGTCTGTGCCCTTATTATTTCGTGAATGGTGAAACCGTTGAGCTCACCGGTATCTTATCCACTTTCTGTCCGGCCGATAAAAAGATTATCCACGGCATGAAAGATGCGGCCTTATTGCCCTGCCAATTGATCACGGCTTAATTCAGCCGTGCCTTGCCAAAGGCTAAAATAAAGTTAGTTTTGGGTTATGCGAATGCTTGCCCTGTGTCTCTTGCTACTGGGAAGACTGATGCCTGTAACGTGGGCAGCAGCGCATACGGAAGTAGAATTAGTTAATTTAACTCCAACGGTTGAATCGGGAAAATCAGTCAGGCTTGGTTTAAAATTTAAGTGTGAACCTAATTATCACATTTACTGGAAAAACGTCGGCGATGCGGGAACCCCACCGAGTATAAACTGGAAACCGAATCCTAATGTTGGATGGGGAAACACGTTCTGGCCGGGTCCGCACATTTACGATCAGAAAGGTATCATCAATTTCGTCTACTCCGATGAAACCATTATCGTGCTCGAAGGTAAGATTTCACCCACTGCCGCGGGTGAAATTAAATTTGAAGGACTGGCCGAATGGTTGGAATGCAATGAAAGCGGCTGCTTCCCTCAGGATAAGCAGGTAAGTTTAACCCTGAATATCGGGGGTAAAAATAAATATACAGAAATAGATTCTAAATATTATCCGGACTTAAATCCGGCGGTTTCAACCGTGGGCCGGGTTGATAATAATCAATTGTATGTAGATACCCCCAAGAACTTGGATCTCAAAAAATGGTTTCCGGAACGTCCCTTCATCTCAGCCTACGCCGTCGCCACAGCTCTGTATCTCCCCAACAAAATCAAATTTAATCTGCATGACGCGCCGGAACCACTCACCGCGGGCCCACTCAGTTTCGTCGCCGAAACCCCTCAGGGAAAGTTTATCAAAGTTCATGTAAAACTAAGTGCGGAGGAACCGATTACTACCAGTGAGCCCACCCCATCGACCAACGACACACTCATCTGGCAGCCGTGGTCGATCGAGGCTCAAACTAAAGCCCTGAATAAGGATAAAATTGTCTACATCGATTTTACCGCACGCTGGTGCGCCACCTGCCAAGTCAATAAACGGGTTTATAACGACGATGATGTGATTCAGATTTTTAATAAGAATAAGGTAGTACTCCTGCGGGCGGATTGGACGAAAAAAGATTCTGCGATATCAGCCGAACTGAAAAAATATAATCGCGAAGGGATTCCGTTGAACGTGGTTTTAAAAAATCAACGCGATCCGATCATACTTTCAGAGGCTTTGACGACCAAGGAAGTCATTAACGGCATTGAAGCCGCGGTCTTCAATCAACCCTATAAATCAAGCGATGCCTCCCACCCCTTCTGGGTCTGGTTACTCCTCGCGATGGGTGGAGGATTTATTCTTAATCTCATGCCCTGTGTGTTCCCGATGATTGGCATCAAGATTCTCGGCTTCGTTAATGATGCGGGTGCTAAGAATAAAACCATTCTCCTCCACGGCTTACTCTACACTCTCGGAGTCGTTATCAGCTTCATTGGTTTATCTATTCTGATTCTGGTTTTAAAAAATAGTGGGAGCGCCGTGGGTTGGGGTTTTCAAATGCAGTCCGCCGGCTTCGTCTTAGCGACCGTATTCCTCATGGTCATTCTAGGTTGGAGTTTTCTTGGGCTCTTCGAAATCGGCAGCGGATTCGCTGGCAAGATTGCCGAGTCGCATCAATCCGCGGGATCTTGGGGCGCCTTCCTCTCCGGCGTGCTCGCTACTGCTGTAGCTACACCTTGCACAGCGCCCGGACTCGGTGCCGCCATTGGGTTCGCATTAGATAATCAGCGGACGAATGTTGAGACGATATCACTCTTCATTGCGATGGGCCTCGGCATGGCTTCACCGTATTTATTTTTATCAGTCTTTCCTAAGTTAACCCGATTCCTCCCCAAGCCAGGCGAGTGGATGGAAACCTTGAAAAAAGTTTTAGCCCTCCCGCTCTTCGCCTACGCCGCTTACCTACTTTGGGTCCTCAATGGAATTTCAACAAACGCCTATTGGATTCGTGATATCTATATCGGATTAGTTATTGTTTCACTAGCTTGTTACGTATTCGGAAAATGGGGCGCGGTTCACCAAACGGATAAAACGCGAAAAATCGCCGTGTGGACTTCGGCGATTCTACTCGTGGCAACCTTAAGCTATCTGTTTAGCCAAGTGCCGAATTAGAGAGCGCTGACCGGTGCAGGTGCAGCGTCTGACGAACTTGGAGCAGGAGCTACAGACTTCGACGCACCCGAACGAATGGGGCCAGAATAATTAGCGTCGACCACGATCGCTTTGCGGTCTCTGGAACCAGACTCACGTCCGGCAGCAGTTTTGTCCGCTTCTTGTTCGCCCAGCGCAAGCACTTCAATGTTCGTCTCGGTGCTGCCCACTTTAACTAAATATTCGCGAACCGATTGAGCACGTCGATCGGAGAGACCTAAGTTATATTCTTCGGTGCCAAATTGGTCGGTGTAACCTGCAATGATCAGTTTGGTATTTTGAGCCTGACCCGAAATCGCATCGAGCTTCGCGCGCTCTTTGGCGTCGACGGTGTATTTATCGAAACCGAAATAAACGGTGGTTAAAATGGCTTCAGGGGGAATGTTTCCACTGCGAATGGCTTCCGCCATCGAACCGAAACCCGAGCCGCGCATTTCCATGCCAGCGTTCGAAGATGAATTGCTACCGCTCCAATTGGAGGGCATTTTAGAAGGACCACAACCTACTAAGAAAATCGACGCTAAGATGGGAAAGGTTAACTGTTTCATATGGGTGATTAGAAAGAGGAAAATTTTGAGTGTCGCAAGCCTCGACTGACCTAGTAGCGCGGGATTTGTGGATCCACTTGGAGCGACCAGGCATCGATACCACCCTTAATGTTAGTGGCTAAAACATAGCCTTTTGAACGAAGAAACTGCGTCGCCCGCATGCTTCTACCCCCGTGGTGACAAATGATCAGCACCGGGCGGTTTTGCGGAATGTTCGCAAGTTGATTAGGGATATCGGCCAACGGAATTAAGCGTGCCTGCGCTACATGACCAATCGCATGCTCATCGGTCTCACGCACATCAATGAGAACAGGAGGCTGCGCTGAACTCAGTTGTTGATGAGCTTCCGTCACGGAAATTTCTAAGGGTGATTCTTTCATATTTAAATTAGGAGTTTCACAAACGGTTGATAGGTAGTTCTCGGCTTTGATTTCGGAAATCTGTGGCGACTTACCACAAACCGGACAATGACTATCCTGTGAAATAGCGATTTTTTGGCTTCGGCCCTCTGCCACGTTGATGACAAACATCTGAGAGTGCTGACGTTGTTTAAGTAAAATGGCTAAAGTCTCCGCCGCCATCCACGATCCGATGACTCCACACGTCGCACCGAGTACTCCAGCCTCCGAACAGGTCGGAACCGAACTCGCATCAGGAATCGTCGGATAGACACATCGATAACATCCCTGTTGAGGTAAAAATGTACCCACCTGACCTTCGCCTCTTAAAACACTGCCATGAACCAACGGTTTCTTCGCCAGCACACACGCATCGGCCGCCAAGAACCTCGTCGCGAAATTATCTGCACCATCAACGACCACATCGTAGCGACTCACGAGTTCTAGTGCGTTTTCGGCAGTGAGTCCTTCGGGGTGTAAAATAATTTCGGCACCCGGATTTATTTCCTTAAGCGATTCAGCGGCGGAAATAGTTTTGGGTAATCCGAGCGTATCAAATCCGTGAATGATTTGACGGTGTAAATTGCTGAGGTCGACCTTATCAGGATCCGCGATGCCGATGGTTCCGACTCCGGCGGCGACCAAATACAAGCCAACCGGTGACCCCAGACCACCCGCACCGATTAAAAGGACTTTTGCATTTTTAATATTAACCTGACCACCCTCACCCACTTCGGGCAGACGCATCTGGCGAGCGTAGAGGGCGCGCTCGTGTCCAGTGAGTGTTACTGACGTTTTCATTTAGTCTATTCATCGAATCTGCTGCCGTATGTCAAACCCCTGCATAGATTATAAAAGTGGAGATTGAAAAACCCCATCAGACTTTACAGGGTCTTGTCGTGGGAAATGTTTATCTCGGCATCGACTATGGAAGCAAACGCATCGGCCTAAGCTATGCGGACGATCTCGGCATGGCGTTTCCACTTCCCGCCGCCATCGACGAAGAACTGGCCGCACGATTCGAACACATTCAACGCGAAATCACCCGACTCCGCGTCACCCACTTAATCCTCGGCTACCCTCTCTCACTCGAAGGTGAAAAAACCAAGAAGTGTTATGAGGTCGATGACTTCTCCGAAGAACTCAAAAAACGTTTCAACCTGCCGATTGAACTCATTGATGAGGGTCTGACGAGTCAGGCCGCCGACAGCATCAATCATAATAAGAAACCGAAGAACGCTCATGAGCGTACCCAACAACGTAAATCGGGCGAACGCGATTCGCGTGCGGCCGCGATTTTACTGCAGGACTATCTTAACAGTAAAGGAATTGGACAAAGCACTGATCTATGAAAACGGGTAGGACAGATTTAACTGAAGAAAGATTTTTGGTAACGGTCGCTTATGATGGGTCAGACTACATGGGCTGGCAGATTCAAAATAACGCTCACACCGTCGAAGGTGAATTGCGCGCTCGTCTCTCACGTATTTTTAAAAAGCCAGTCGTGATTCATGGAAGTGGTCGCACCGACGCTGGTGTGCATAGTGTAGGACAGACTTTTCACTTCGATGCTTTTTGGCGTCATTCCACCTCCAAACTTAAAGACGCACTCAACACTGGAGAACAGGCAGGAATACTCATCACTAAGATTCAACGCGTTCATAGTAAATTCCACGCCCGGTATTCTTCCAAGGGTAAGCGTTATCGATATGAAATCAACGTGGGGTATTCGTTGCCCTGGAAAGCTCGTTACTCACTCGGACGCGATTGGGATAAGCTCGACGTTAAAGCCATGCGTCGTGCCGCCAAACTGATCATGGGCAAACATGACTTCCGTGCCTTCGGGGCAACCCACAGTCAAGGCATGGAAACCGAGCGCCCCGTCAAAGATCTCCGTCGTCTCAGTATTATTTCAAAAGGCAAACGCATCACCGTCATCACCGAAGCGAATGGCTATTTATACAAGATGGTTCGGCGACTGGTGGGCGGACTGCTTCGAGTGGGTGAAGGCAAAATGACACCTGAGCGTCTCCTCGCTTATCGTGAAGAAAAAACTATAACCTCTGAAGTTCCTACGGCGCCAGCCCGAGGTCTTTTCATGGATAAAGTTTTCTACGACCCTAAGAGTTTTAAAAAATAATGTTCAAAAGTTTCTTCATCGGGGCGCTGACACTTTTACTGAGTTTAAAGGCGATGGCTCATCCGGATTGGAAAGAGGCCTCATCTATTGGCATTATTGATGATAAGAATCATTTAACGCTTAGTATTAAATTTGATGTACCGGCTTATTATTTAGGCAAAACATCACAGGCTGCTGGAGTCGATGAACTGGACGACTTCATGTTTAATCGTCAGCTCTTAATCCAACGCTCCGAAGAAAAGAAGGAAGAGTTTTCTCGAAACCTCCTCATCCGTGCTGACGGAGAAATTATCACTAAAAAATTAATTAGTTTTCCGTCAGGCGTGGAAGTCAAAGAGCGTTCTAAACAACGAGGCGAAGCAGATCGCTAACCTGTTTTATTTACGGTCGTTTTCAGTGCGGATTTACCGGCTGACGCTCGAGAAGTGAAAATCAGTTTTCCGTCCGAATTGGGAATCGTCTTCACAAACTTAAGAAAAGAAATGACGTATCAGGTAGTTGTCGGTGTTGAACCAGGCAAAACTGCCGACTTGATCATCAGTGACAAATTACCTCCGAGTTCATGGGATAAAGTTACGCAATCTACCAATCGATTGATGTCGTTTATCCGCGAAGGATTTAATCACGTGATACCCGATGGCTGGGATCATTGTCTTTTCATGTTGGCGATGTTTCTGGGCGCAGCCTCGGTCACACAAGCACTCAAACGTTCGCTCATATTTACGCTCGGTCACAGTATTACGCTCAGCCTGGTCGTCTTAGGACTTCTTCCCAGTATCAGCGGATGGATTGAACCGATCATTGCCTTCACCATCGGTGTGGGAGCTGTTTTAGCCTATTGGGGCAAGGCCTCCAACCGTCAGATGCTTACCGTGCCCTTCTTCTTTGGACTCATTCATGGACTCGGCTTTGCTGCAGCGGTAACAGACAACCTCAAGGACTGGGATAAATCTAATA
This sequence comes from Opitutales bacterium, assembly GCA_040398065.1. GTDB lineage: Bacteria > Verrucomicrobiota > Verrucomicrobiia > Opitutales > UBA953 > UBA953. Next base: position 9,395 of record JBBAUU010000050.1, read on the forward strand.
TCCTCTCCATCCTCGTTGGTTTTAATCTCGGGGTGGAATCAGCTCAAGCCTCCGTGATTTTCGGATCAGCTATTTTCATTGCCCTACTCGTTAAAGTAAAAATCGATGAAGCCAAACTCCGCAAATCACTCTGCGTCACTGTCGCTCTCGCCGGCTTCAGTGTGATGCTGATGAGAATTTGGGATCTACTCAGTTAGGACTATAACTTCAGTCCCAATTCTTGGCAGACATCGGGACGCTTCTTCGCTTTGGCGATGAATTCATCCACGCCGAAATCAGCCACTACGAAGTCACCGTGCTTAAATGAAGGACATTTGGACTGTCCGGTGAGCGCGACCATTTGACGCATCTCATGCATGTTCGCGATGACATCACGGACATCGACCTTCACACCCTGCTGCGCAAACCACTCGAGTGCTTTTACACACCAGGGAC